>DBYQ01000073.1:0-8134 GCA_002310015.1 Bacteroidales bacterium UBA1182 | reverse complement strand
TTGTTTGTTGTAAAGTGGAAATAATCAGCATCGGCAGGAATCTCAAAGTTCTTGGGGATGAAGGTGTAGTTTGCATCGGCAGATGAAGCTACCTCTACAACCTCACCGAATGCCTTAGCCTCCTTCATAGCCTTCTTGGCCCAAACACCGGTGTTCAGATAAGCGGCCTTCTTATTAAGGAAGTTATAAGGAACGCGGCAGAACTCCATGCTGGCGCCACCGGCCAGGAAAAGAACTGAATAACCCTCGGGAACATCCAGAATCTCCTTGATCAAAGCCTCAGCCTCATCAACAATGGGCTGGAACTCCTTTGAACGGTGACTGATAGAGAGAATAGAAATGCCAGTGCCGGCAAAATCATAAACAGCCTGAGCTGATTTCTCAATCACTTCCTGCGGAAGAACAGCAGGACCTGCGCAAAAATTATGCTTCATAATTTGAGTATATTTATTAAAGTTTTTTGATTCGTGGCGCAAAGGTACTCCCTTAATTCGGACTAAAAAAATATTTTCAATGAAAAAAGTGATGAATTTTTGAACAATATACAATTATTTTGCAATCCCGAAAAGCCATATCTTTTACACTTTGCAATAAAAATGGCGATTCTAATTTCAAATCGCCACATTTAACCATAAACCCCGCCAAAACCTTGACAAAAAGATACAAAAATCACCGTTCAAGGATATCAACTCTTGTTAGGGCAATCTTTCCAATATCATATGTGTGAGAGCCTGAACCGATTTTAAATCTCCCTTTAACAGTCTTGTAATCATTTAAAGAAACACGGGCCACATATTTACCGCGCTTAAGATTGTAGATAGAGAATGAACCGTCTTGTCCGGTCATAGTGCTGCATATCAAGGTCGTGTCTTTACGGGTAACCCGATATATCTCCACAGAAGCATTATCCAGAGGCTCGGCACTGTCAAAATCACATACTGAACCTTTGATTATTTTACCATGCACAGGTAAATCCAATACCGTCGCTTCCCTACTGTCATCTATGCCGGTCTGACGCGACAGGTCACTATTCTTTTCATAAGCCTTGACCTTCTCAATCATTTCAGCAGAGAGTTCTGTCAATGCAACAGTCTTTTCATCATCAAAGAACTCCTTACCGTTGACCAGAATTCTGGATACGCTCTTACCATTGACAGTGAGATTACCGTCACTATCAATTTTTACACCGGGAAGCCTACTGATAAGTTCCTCTACCGATGAACTATCCGGCAGTTTGAAAGTTGCACTGTTGAACATTACTGTATCATTAACCATATGAACCTTGGCCTCTGCCGGATTAACAGCAACCTCGGCAAGCATCCTGTTACCCCTCATGGTAATCTTACCAAGATCAGTGGTATTTGAACTTGAACCTGAACGGAGGGTAAAATTCTTGTCAGAGTTATTAAATCCCAAGTATGTGGTTCTGGCAACATAATTGCCGGGCTCAAGGTTATTGATGATGAATGAACCGTCATCGCCGGTCGATGTTCCGCCTATATACGTGGAGTCTGTACCGGAAATACGATATATCTGCACAGAAGCATAATTGAGAGGCTCTGCCGAGTCAAAATCATAGACTGAACCCTTCACTGACAGTTCCTGCGCAAACAATCCTGCGCCAAAACCTTGTGATGCCGCCCCATATCTGACATCCTCCACTGCGCCTGTCCTTATTTCAGGATTTGCATCAGGCTTTTCTTCCGGTTTTGATTCCTGTTTTGACTGCTGTTTTGATTCCCGTTTTATTTGTGCCTTAACCTCAGGTTTGGGTTGTGGTTTAACTTGTGCTATTTCAAGTTGAGGCTTTTCTTCAATTATAATGCTGTCAACAGTATTAACTATACTGTCCGCAAGAACCTGAGGCTCTGAGGATTCATTCTGCGCAAAATGATTATCCGGAACTATCGTCTTAAACGGCATGAGGAACAGCAACAGCAATACAGCAGCTGCTGCAGGAACAGAGATGAATAAGGTAATAAGCTTACGGCGGCGTCTTGCTGCACGCTCATGCTCTGCCTGTCTGGAGAGGAAATCATTCCAGTCAGACTCCGGCAGTTCCGCCTTACGGCTTAACTGACGTTCCTTGATTATGTCTTCCCAATCCTTCATTGTCCTGTCTTGTTTAAATAACTGATTAGGGCACTCTTGACACTGGCGCGGGCCTTTGCCATAATGGATGTTGATCCTCTCTCCGTAATGCCCAGCGCCCGGGCAATCTCCTTATGGCTGAACCCGTCAATACAGTACATGTTGAATACCGCACGTTTTACAGGAGGCAGCCCGGCAATTATTTCATCCAATACGCCGTCTGGAATCTCCCTCACGGATTCCGCATCGGGCTCCAAGGCATTCTCAATTTCATTCCCACTTACATATTCCAGAGGAATCTGCCTGAACCGGCTGTTTTCCTTGAGTCTGTCAACAGCCATATTTACTGTAATCCTGCTCAACCAGGCCCATATGGAACCTTCACCCGCATATCTGAAAGACTTGAAGTTATCCATCGCCTTGATCATTGCATCATGCATAAGATCCCTGGCATCCTCCCTATTCTCAATGTATCTGAGTGAGAGCGCAAAGAGCCTGGCTGCATATTTTGCATACAGCTCCCCTTGTGCATCCCTCTCTTTCCGGATACACCCCAAAGCAAGATCCTGCTCAGTTAGAAAGGATTTCCCCATCGCTTTTTCAAGCCTTTCTGCTATCTAAACTGCAAACCTCTGAAAATGCGTCTTACCCAAAGCAAAAAAATGACACAAAAGGACCGTATCCCTGTGTCATCTTGCCAGAATACCGCTGTCCAGACCGCGTACGGTCTTAAAACGCATATTACCCTTCCGGTCTATTATTATGGCAATTCCCGCCAGATAGTTTATCCACTTACGGTTAACCCAATAGTGCAGGTCAAGCTGTTTTTCCGATGCATACACTGCCATCGGCGTAACCATATAGTCATGCGATATCAGCACGTTGATACGCTTCATTTTAGGAAGGTATGACCTAAGTGAGTCCAACCACTCCTTACTGCGATACTCCAGGTCATAGAAGCCCTCTTCATGGCCGCCCTCATATGCCCACTGTGATAGAGACTCCCAGTTATCCCAGCCATTACGCCTGATAGCAGGTATATCCCTACGGTACCAATCACCGTTAAGTATGCCCCACTCCTCATGTATGAACTCATCACCACGGCCTATGGCAATGTTCTCACAGGTCTGCTTGGTACGGTCATAATCAGAATGTGCATAAAAAGCCTGCTCACCGTTCTTGAACTTCTCACCCACCATGCGGGCCTGAGCCTTGCCGTTCTCAGTAAGCAGTCCTGCCTTGGAATAATCCCTGCCGCGCTCGCCGTGACGGAGCAGGAACACTACCGTTTCACTGGGCTTTACCTCTGCAAACACATCGGCAATATCATTGAAACCTATATCAGTATAGGCAGGTTGGGCATTCAGTGAAATTGTGCCGCACATAAGTACTGCGGCAACCATAAGCATTATCTTTTTCATCGTCATCTATGTATTATGTTAGAACAATGCAAACTTACAAATAAAAAAATGACTGGCAAATGCCGACTATCCGGACCGGAGTCAGATTAAAACGTTTTTTATGTCATATCTGTAAAAATATGTTTATATTTGTGCAAAGTCTTGAATATACCCAGACTTAATATTTGATTTATTATTTGACGTGACTTATAAAAAGGTGTATGAAACGGACTATTTTTTTCATTTTATCAGCCATTTTTATTATCGTCATCATTCTTTTATTGCTATGGGACAGCACCAATTGGCTGCAAGGTGTCTATATATGGATTGCTGAACTGGAGAACTCATTCCGGGGTATTGACGGCATCTCAGAAGCATCACGTGTAAAGGTTATGGAAGATGCTGTCAGGCACTTCCCTGTTCTGAAAAAGGCATGCATTGCAATATTAGCCATAGCCCTGTTTCTTCTCTGCTTTATCAGCAAACGGAAATCAGACAAAAACAAGCACTGATACAATTACAAACTAATAAGACAATGAAAAAACTGTATTTGTGGGTGATGGCCGCCGCCCTAATTTGCGGCGTAACGACAGTATGTTTATCATTGAACTCCTGCAAGGAGGCTCAACCTCAAGAGCAACAGGTGCAAAGTACGGAACTGATACGCACCAGCCAGAGCTGGGACGGTGTTGAACTGCCCGACTACCTGCAGGGCCGCCCTGAACTGGTGGCAGTGAAGTATGTGTTCCCCGCAGGCAAGAAGTTAGGCTGGCACCACCATCCCGTAATGAACTACGGCATCCTGGTGCAGGGTGAGCTTACCATCATCGGGCTGGACGGCAAGACCAAGGTAGTGCATGAGGGCGAACCCGTAGTAGAGATGGTGAACACCATCCATCACGGCGAGAACCGGGGTGACAAGGACGTGATCCTCTATATGTTCTACCTCTCCCAGAAAGACTCCCTGCTGGCCGTACAACACCCGGAGATTCCACTGGAGTAAGCCACATGCACACAAGTAAAAAGAAAACGGGCCCACACGGGTCCGCTTCTTTTTTTAAATGGCACAGGGAAACAACCCTACTGTGTCATTTTTCAATGATTCCGCCTTTGAACATATCTTCAGTCCACCCTGCGGCAATATATGCACTACGCGTTCCTGCGGGAACTGTCAGGACACAATCATCAGAAATTCCACTAAACGGATTACGTTCAAGTTCAAAAGGATTCTCTATTTTTGATATGACATGACTCAAGTTGCGGCAATAGGAAAAAACCCCGAATTCAATACCCGTTACACTTAATGGAATCGTTATAGAGGTAAGGTCGGGGCAAACTTCAAATGCATTATATCCGATGCCCGTTACGCCATCAGGAATAATGATTGAAGTTATGCCAGTGAGACGTGCAAATGCCTGTGGTCCTATTTTGGTAACGCTTTTAGGAATAACTGTCGTTTTGCATCCATACAACAGCGTATTTGACGCAGTCTCAATTATAGCATTACAGCCATCGCGACTGTCAAACTTAGAGTTTTGGGGAGCAACGGTTATTTCCATCAAGCCATCACAATCATAGAATACACTAGGCCCTATCTCTGTGACACTTGAAGGGATGTTTATCTTCTTGAGGCTGCTGCACTCACGGAATGCCTCAAACCTGAGTTTTGTCACTCCATCAGGAATGGTTATTTTGGAAAGATCTGAACAGCCAAAAAAAGCTCTGTCTGCAATACATGTAACATCCTTGGGGATAACCGTGTTTTTGCATCCCGCAATTAAGGTATTTGATGCAGTTTCTATAATTGCATTACATTTTTTACGGCTGTCATACTTTGTGTTAGCAGGATCAACAACAATTGACGCCAGGCTGCTGCATCTGCCGAAAGCCTCAGTTTCAATGTTACTGACACTTGAAGGAACCCTTACTGACGTAAGAGCACTACAACCATAAAATGCATTATTCTCAATACTGGTAACTCCCTCTGGTATATTCACAGAAACAAGTCCTTCACAAAACATGAAAGCATACTCCATTATAGAAGTGACACTTTGAGGAATGTCTATTAATATCAAGCCGTTACAACCACGAAATGCATAGAACTCTATACTGGTTACACCATCAGGAATGGTTACCGCAGTCAAGCCGGTACAACCACAAAACGCACAACTACCGATTTTGGTCACATTCTTAGGAATAACAGTGTTTTTACATCCCGTAAACAAAGTATTCGTTGCTGTCTCAACAATAGCATTACAGTCCTCACGGCTGTCAAACACTGGATTTTGAGGATCAACCGTTATTGATATCACACCATCACAATAAGAAAAAGCATCGCTTTTTATACTTGTAACACTTTTAGGAATGTGTATTGAGGTAAGTCCGCTGCAGAACATAAATGCAGAATATCCGATGCTTGTCACACCATCAGGTATGATGATTGAACTCAAACCGCTGCAACAATAGAAAGCACTGCCTTTAATCTCCTTTACGGCATACTCATCATCAAATCTTACAGTTTTAGGGATAATTACACTACCGACTGAATCACCGCAATAACGCTCAACGGCAACAGTCTTATCATCAGAAGACAGAATAACGTACTGTATTCCGCCCGATTCAAACGTCTGCGCAAAGACACAGCAAACAGCGCAGGTAAACAAGAACAGAAGCAAAAGGACTCTTTTCATAATCAATTAATTAAAAAGGTTGCATTTGCAAATATATGTTTTTTTTCATATATTCACAAATGCAGACTATTTTCAAAAAATGACACAGGGAAACGACCCTTCTGTGTCAAAAATCAAACACCCAATTGGCTGGTTTCTTGTCAATACGCAGCAGATAATACTCACGGTACGGTTCCTGGAGCAATGAGGCGTATTTTCTGGTAAGGCTTTTGATGTCATCAAGCTTGGTTTTTATCCTTTCTGTGTCTTTGTAACCGATGGCATTATATATTGCTTTCACTACTGATACGAGCGCGGCATTGTTACCACCTTTTGGTGACCAGCATTTAGCGCCGTATTGCCTGTTGAAGAATTTATAAAAAGTGCCGTCAAGACCTACAAGCGATGCCATTACTCCATCACCTGACTTTAAGATATCCAACTTCTGCTGCATCCATTTCCTGTCAGGAAGATTGCTGGCTGAATATACAGCCGCATCAATCAGCGTCTGAATCCGATATGCTGACTCCTCATCTATCTCCAGAACATGTGGATTCTGCTGATTCTGCACCATCATCTCAAGCCGGAATTTCTCCGACTGACGGTTGAAATAACACTTTATCTCATAGCTCTCCTCAAAAGAAGGCTCCTCCCTTATACTCCAACACTCAGTGTCATACGTCCTGGGGTTATTTCTAATAGCCTTCATCTGGTTCTCAAAACCTTCAGGGTCCTCAAATATATTACCCGAATATACCGCCTCATATTTAGGGAGAGTAATGTCGCAGGGTTGTAAATACTCATCTGTCCCCTGTGACATAGCCGGCATAGCAAATGTCAGCATCAGGCTGGATATAGCCAATTTAAATACTTTTTTATTCATAGTTTCATTATTTATTATCGGATAAAGGTTTCAGCCTGACCTCATAGGTGCTTCGGTCAATCGGAAATTTCTGAGTCTCATACCCTTCGGCTTCAAACGTCAGATAGTTCTCAGTACTTTTTATTCCAAACAGCATAAAGAAACCGTCATTAAAGTCACAATTGTAAATGGTAACCGCACGGTCCACAATATCGCGTTCACATACCCTCGCCTTACCTTTGATAACATTACCGTCAACATCAAGTACATGCCCGTTTATACTGCCGCCCGCTTTTGGAGCTAACGCTATTGGCTTGTGCGCCTCTTCAAGATTCTTACGATACAAGGAATCCAGTTGCTCACTGCTCAACTGGCTCAATCTGCTTACAAATGCAAGTGTCGAATCCAGTCTGGCCTGCAAGTCAGCGCTGTCTTTTGCCGCATCCGTCTGTTGTGCTCCAACCGGAATTGAGACAGACATGAATACAGCTGTCAACAACAGGATAATCTTTCTCATAATGTTTTCAAATATGTTCTGTTATCTAAACAATATTATTCTGAAAATACGTCTCTTGTTAAAGAACAAATTTCAGGGTGACACAGGGAAACGATACTTTTGTGTCATAGTATCTACTGATTTTGCCGCCTCAATCAAGGGTGTGAGCCTTGGATCATCCGGGCTACCATCCAATATATCAACCAATGGCATGATACCGTTTTCCTTCATCTTTAGTTCAAAAAAACGTTTGTCGATAGGAACATCAACAGTCTCATAACCTTTATAAGGAATATAGAGTCTATCCATAGGATTTACAAGACAGAAAGAAAACTTGCCATCTTTATCGGTAATACCAAAAGCAACGATACTGTCAGCAGCATTTCTTTCTGCTACCAGAACTATCTTCATCGGGCCCTCATTATTTGTCACAACGCCAGAGATTGTATCTCCGACCCTTTGAGCAAACACGGAAACAGCAACTGCCTGAAGCAGCAATGCTGAAAAGAGGATTAATAGTTTTTTCATATTCGTTGTTTTGTTGGTTCCGGCACAAATGTAAATGCAGATAGATTGTCAAAACAACAAACAGGCGTTGCAAACCCGTTGCAATTTG
>DBYQ01000041.1:16726-26959 GCA_002310015.1 Bacteroidales bacterium UBA1182 | reverse complement strand
ATCTTCTCAACCAGGAAAGGAATCAGAGTGCCGGGGTTCTGGATGCGGGCCTTGGTCTCCTGATAGAGGTATGTCTTGTTGGCCGATCCGCCACCCTTGGTAACCATCAGGAAGCGGTACTCCATACCCTCGGTTGCCTCGATGTCAATCTGGGCGGGCAGGTTGCACTTGGTGTTCACCTCATTGTACATATCCAGCGGAGCGTTCTGGCTGTAGCGCAGGTTCTCCTCGGTATAAGTCTTGTAAACGCCCTCTGACAGAGCCTCCTCATCGCAGAATCCGGTCCAAACCTGCTGGCCCTTCTCACCGTGGATGATTGCGGTACCGGTATCCTGGCACAGAGGGAGCTTGCCCTTGGCTGATACCTCAGCGTTGCGCAGGAATGTCAGTGCTACGTACTTATCGTTATCACTTGCCTCAGGGTCACGCAGTATCTTGGCTACCTGCTCATTGTGTGAGCGGCGCAGCAGGAAACTTACATCGCGGAATGCGGCATTGGCCATCTTGGTCAGACCCTCTTTCTGAACTTTCAGAATGGGTTTGCCTTCAAACTCGCTTACGCTTACATAATCCTTGGTGAGCAGATAGTACTCTGTCTCGTCCTTGCCCAACTGGAACATTGGGGCATACTTAAAATTTGCCATAATCTATATTGTTTATTTAATTCTCAATTATGAAACTTCGTTTCATGATTTTTGTCGCGACTCGGTAGAGTTCAAGCGAGCTTGACTCTACTCTCACTGCTCCAAAAATTCTCAATTCTCAACTCTCAATTCTCAATTGTTTCCGCATCCGGATAAAGAAAATCATTGTACGGATACTTCTGAACGTGCAACTGCTTTACACGGTCATAAAGTACTTTTCTCATATTCTCAATGCCAGTCTTCTTGAGTGCCGATACAAACAGGCACTCGCCGTTGAGGCGGCCCATCCAGGTGCGCTTGAGCTCATCAATGGTGATGTTCTCACGTGTGGCGGGAGTGAGGTCATCGGCCTCCTTCTCTACCCATGTGTAGGCATCGGTCTTGTTGAAGAGTACTATGGTGGGCTTGTCACCGGCACCAAGGTCAGCCAGGGTCTTGTCAACCACCTTCATCTGGTCCTCAAAGTCGGGGTGCGATATATCTACAACGTGTATCAGCAGGTCTGCCTCACGTACCTCGTCAAGTGTGGATTTAAATGACTCCACAAGGTCTGTGGGCAGTTTGCGTATGAATCCTACGGTATCGGAGAGCAGGAACGGCAGGTTATCTACCACCACCTTGCGCACCGTTGTGTCAAGGGTTGCAAATAGCTTGTTCTCAGCAAAGACGTCACTCTTGGAGAGCAGGTTCATAAGGGTTGACTTGCCTACGTTGGTGTAACCTACCAGGGCTACGCGGATAAGACGGCCGCGGTTCTTGCGCATGGTGGATTTCTGGCGGTCTATATCGGCCAGCTGCTCCTTGAGCCAGCTTATGCGCTTGGTTATGATACGGCGGTCCATTTCAAGCTGAGTCTCACCAGGTCCGCGCAGACCTACCGATCCCTTACCGCCGCCGGCACCGGAACCTCCGCCCTGACGCTCCAGGTGAGTCCACATTCGCTGCAAGCGGGGCAGCAGATAGCGGTACTGCGCCAGCTCCACCTGTGTCTTGGCGTGGGCTGTCTGGGCACGCATGGCGAATATATCCAGAATCAGTGAAGTACGGTCCAGGACCTTTACTCCAAGCACGCTCTCTATGGCAGACATCTGCTTGGCTGTGAGTTCATCATCAAAGATAGCCATACCCACCTCATTCTCCATATCCTCCATGCGCTTTATGTAATCATGCATCTCCTCAAGCTTACCCTTGCCCACGTATGTTGCGGCAAGTGCCTGGGGTATCTTTTGCGTGAAACGGCGCATGACGCGTACTCCGGCGGTATCGGCCAGGAACTCAAGCTCATCAAGATACTCCTGTGTCTTGCGCTCGTCCTGATCCTGGGTAATTATGCCTACCAGTATCGCGGTCTCGGCTTTCTTCTCTGTTATGACCTGAAACTCCTCTTTCATCCCAAAATATCCTCAATAACTTAACGCAGGTGCGTTGGTATTAATTCTCAATTTTTTTCCGCCCCTCCAAGAATGATTACTATCTCACCCTTGGGCTCGTGAGCCTTGAAGTGAGCAAGTACCTCTGTTAATGTTCCCCGCACGCACTCCTCATGCACCTTTGAAATCTCGCGGCAAACTGCAACCTGACGGTCCGGACCATAAGCCTCGATGAACTGCTCCAGCGCCTTTACCAGGCGGAACGGTGACTCATAGAACACTATGGTGCGGGGTTCATCCTTGAGTGCATTGATGCGTGTCTGCCGCCCTTTCTTCTGCGGCAGGAATCCCTCAAACAGGAACCGGTCACAGGGTAGCCCGGAATCAATCAGCGCAGGTACGAATGCCGTAGCCCCCGGCAGACACTCCACATCAACACCCTGCTGTACACACTCTCTTACCAGCATGAACCCGGGGTCCGATATGCCCGGAGTACCGGCGTCGCTGATAAGTGCCACAGACTCTCCGGCCTGGATCCTGGCAGCCATCTGGGCCGATGTCTCATGCTCGTTGAACTTGTGGTGTGACTGCAGCGGCTTATGTATGTCATAATGCTTGAGCAGCACGGAACTGGTACGGGTATCCTCAGCCAGTATAAGGTCCACCTCCTTGAGTATGCGTAAAGCCCTCAAGGTGATGTCCTCAAGATTTCCCACCGGTGTGGGTACCAGATATAGTTTTCCTGCCATTTGCGTGCGTGCGCGTGCGATACAATTCACAAAAGTAGTCAAAATCCCCGTATCTCCCGCTTTTTTTAGTTATGTTTGCAAAACACTTGTTTAACCATATCCATCAGGAGTCATATCAATAGTATGAAGTTCAGGAAAATAAAACTCTTTGTTTATAAGGGATGGACTCTTATTATCTGTTCATTCTCAGTGGCTGTGCTGGCTCTTATGAGCTCTTGCCGCAGCAAGAAGGTTGACAAGGCTCCCGATGTGCCTGATGATGACCCATCGGAAGAGATAACGGAAGGGGTTGTGGTCAGCCGGATGGGTGAAGGCCTTACTCCTATGGTCGCGTTGCCCGGTGATTCCAAGGCCGTAAAGGATATGATTCAGGAGTCAAATGCCCTTAAGGAGACATTGGGCAGAAGGATGAATTCCGTTATTTACGGACCTCCTGAAATGATGGTGCGCCGTGCGGCAGAGAATGATGAGATGCGTCATAAAATAGATTCCATTGATGCCAGAGTAAGAAAAGAGCGTAGTAAGTAATTATTTTGTTTGCAATAAGATATGGATTGTAAGATTTCGTTTGCCAAGAGATTAGTCCTTGAGGCGGGTAGAGCCGCACTGCGTACAGAGGTGTTGGAGCACAAGCTTACCCAATTGTTCTGGGAGTGTACACTGCGTTGTAATTTGAGTTGCCGCCACTGCGGAAGTGACTGCCGTAAGACTGCCGGGCTGGAGGATCCCCCTATAAGTGATTTGCTGGGAGTTCTGGACAGTAGTCCTAAGGATTTTGAGCGTGGCCGATGCGTGGTCATTACCACCGGTGGAGAGCCTCTGGTGCGCCAGGATATTGTTCAGGTGGGTGCTGAGATCAAGAAACGCGGATACCTGTGGGGAATGGTTACCAACGGTATGCTGCTGACCCGTGAAAAGGTCGATGAACTGGTGAAAACAGGCCTTGATACCGTTGCCATGAGTTTTGACGGATTTGAGGCGGAGCATAACTGGATGCGCGGCAGTGAGCTGAGTTTTAAGCGTGCCGATGCCGCCATTGACTGGTTCAATGAACATCCCGGACTCACCTGGGACCTCATAACCTGCGTGAACAAGCGTAACTTTGATTATCTGGATAAGTTCAAGGAGTATCTCATAAGTCGCGGTGTCCGTCAGTGGCGCATATTTACCGTAGCCCCCATGGGCCGTGCCGCCGGTGATGATGAGCTGATGCTCTCCAATCAGCAGTTCGTGCAGCTTATGAACTACATTGCTGCCGTTCGCCGTGAGGGCAGGATAAAGTTGAACTACTCATGTGAGGGATTCGTCGGACCTTATGAGGGCATTGTGCGCGACCATCTGTTCCGTTGCGTGGCTGGTCTTACCGTTGCATCAATCCGATATGATGGTGCCATCTCAGGCTGCCTCAGCATACGCAGTGACTACAATCAGGGTAATATCCATACCGATAATTTCTGGGATCTCTGGGAGAATAGTTTCAAATTGTACCGTGACCGCAAGTGGATGAAGACGGGTGAGTGCCGTGACTGCAAAGTGTGGCGCTACTGCCAGGGCGGCGGCATGCACTTGCGTGACGGTAGCGGCGGCATCCTGTCCTGTAACTACCTCAAAATCAAAAACGCATAAAAAAACACGATGAAAATGGACGTATTTGGCGTCCATTCTTGTTTTATATTCAAAAACGGCCCCTTTGTGTTAACCTTTTTTAGGGAAACACACATTGCAACAGTTTTGCAACGCGTTTTTCTTGTTCTCAGAGTTTGATGAAGATACTTTTGTCCAGGATTCAAAAAAAATGAAGGTATGAGATTTTTCCGTTTAGCAGCAATAGCTTCTCTGATGAGCGCCGCTTTTAATGTGGTGTCAGCCCAGGAGTATGTGGATCTGGGACTGAGCGTAAAGTGGTGCACTGTCAATACGGGTGTATCGGCAGAAAGGCCTTATGGAGATTATTACCGTTGGCAGGATGCAATGGCCATAAGGACTACCGATGGCAGCCGTATGGGCACCAAGGCGGAGTGGGAGGAACTGCGCAAATATTGTACCTGGAAATGGGTGGAGCAGGATGGCATGGGAGGCTACCTTGTTACAAGTAATATAAAAGGGTATAAGGAAAACAGCATATTCCTGCCTGCGTCAGGATGGATGGTGAACGGCCGTTTGGACGGATATAACGGTTATGCTGCTTATTGGTGTTCCACTGAGGGCGTACAGCCGGATGATGAGGCGGCTTACGGATTCAATTTCAAGCGCGGCTTTTCTGAATGGCACAGTGAGAACAGAGAATCAGAGCAGCAGACGCGAATGGTGATGCCGCTTTCAGGTAAGGAAATCACCAAGATTACACTTGATACCAAAAAACTCAAAATTGAACAGGGTACAACAGCCAGACTGAGTGTCACGATGTCTGGCGGCAAGCGTAACGTAAACAGTTCCTGTATCTGGAAATCATCCGATGAAAAGGTGATAAAAGTTGTTGATGACGGTCTTTTGGTGGCAGCCGGTCCGGGCCGTTGCAATGTCTATGTAACCGCATACGGCAAGACCGCCGGGTGTGCCGTAACCGTAACCCCGCGTGAGAATGAATATGTGGATCTGGGCTTGAGCGTACTGTGGGCCACCTGCAACCTTGGAGCAACGGCTCCACAAGAATACGGAGACTATTACGCATGGGCTGAGATTGAACCCAAGGAGTTCTTCTCTTGGGAAAAGTACCGTTATCGCAGTTTCAGTGAGCAGAACGGAATGGACAAATATACTACCGATGGATATTCTCATCAAGGGCTTAAGGTCGATAATCTGGACCGCCTGGAGCCTGCGGATGACGCGGCAATGGTATTGCTGGGCAACGGATGGCGAATGCCTACCAGAGAGGAATTCGGTGAACTGGTAGAAAACTGCTCATTTGATACGGTGACTGTCAACGGTGTGGCAGGAATGAAATTCACCAGCAAGGTTAAAGGCTTTGAGGATCGCAGCATATTCATTCCGTATTCAGGTGAGATGGACGGTAATGAACCGGTGGAAAGGGGAAAAAATGTATTCCTGTGGTCATCAACTGCTGAAAGAGGCACCAACGGAGGCTGTTTCAGTACCAAAAGTTCCGTTAACGGAATGATGATGATGGATGAGATGTCTCCGATAGAGGTGTTGGAAAGTGCTATGCATGTTAATCGGGGAGGCGATGAATACCGGTACAAGGGAATGAATATCCGCCCTGTCCGTGCACTTACCGATGAAATGTTCAAGTCACTCTCCCTGCCGGCTGAGCAAATGGATTTAGATTATGGTGAGTTACGCAAGCTTGAAGCTTTAATGATGCCCTCAGGGCGTCTTGTCAACACCACTTCAGTTACATGGAGTTCATCGGATCCCGGGGTTGCCGCATGCTATACAGATGGCACCCTGACAGCTGTAGGTCAGGGCCGATGTGTGATTACGGCAGAGTCAGGAGGACGCAAGGCACAGATGGCTGTCCAGGTTAGATTGCCCATGCCGGAGCCGGTTGACCTGGGTCTCAGCGTCAAATGGGCATCGGCCAATCTGGGTGCTTCATCTCCGCGTAAGGCAGGCGGCTATTTTGCATGGGGCGAGACTTCTCCTAAAGCCGGTGAGTATAGCGGCGCCACATACAAGTTCGGACAATATACAAACCAGTTCTCCAAATACAATTATGTGTTTGAGGCTAGGAATTATAGCCCGGAGTATCCGGTTGACTGCAAGACTACGCTTGATCCTGAGGATGATGCGGCAAGAGTTGTTCTGGGTGGTGGCTGGCGTATGCCTACGGCCGATGAACTTTGGGAACTTAAGAACAGATGTTCCTGGCAATGGATTGAGAACGCAGACAGTAGCGGTTATCGTATAACCAGCTGCGTTCCGGGGTATGAGAACAACAGCATTTTCCTTCTGGCAGCCGGTTGGGCAGCAGAATACGATCTTTTCAAACAAGGTTTCATTAGCGGTGTAGGCAATTATGTAAATTATAGGACATCAACGCTTGGAGTCTCTTTAGACGGTTTTTCAAGATTCAACGGACACCCAATCCGGCCGGTATTGGATAATGGTGCATCGGATGACGGAGAGCATAAGATTGGGCCCGATCCGGTTAATCCGTCCGGCAGGAAGGTGATGGTTGATTTGGGATTGAGCGTGCTTTGGGCCGATTGCAATGTAGGTGCCGACAGTCCGGAACAGGGCGGAGCCCGTTTTGCATGGGGAGAAACCGTAGAGAAAACCTATTATACGGAGTATAACTACAAGTATATCAAATTCTATGAAGAAAGCCAGACCAGTTGGTACTCAAAATATATTTACAAGACACGTTGGAGCGATTTTGTGGGTGAGCCCGATGAGAAGACGCGCCTGGAGCCTGCCGATGATGCCGCTTTTGTGAATTGGGGCGCTGATTGGAGAACCCCCACCAAGGATGAGTATGATGAGCTGATTGAGAAATGTGAGTGGACGGTTGATACAGTGAACGGTGTGCCCGGCCTTAGGGTGACGAGCAAGGAGCCCGGATACACATCAAATTCCATTTTCCTGCCATATTTGCCAGTCGAGAATTGGGATAGTGACAGTTGGGACCATATGGAATATATGACATCTGATATTGAGCCAGAATTCTTACAGAATTGTCAGATACTGAGAATCAGAATATATAATACTGAATGCGAAAGGGATATTGAATCCAGCCGCAGATTTGAATGTTTCTTTGTGCGTGCCGTATGTGATAAATAAAAGATTAATGATATGAGAACTTTAAGGATTTGTTTGATGATGATAGCCGGACTGATGGTTACGGCAGTTGTGCAGGCTAAGAAAAAGGACATCATTAGCCAGGAGAAGGGAAAGAGCATTACTTTCCGTGTTGACCCCGATCTTCCTGAACCAACAGGTGAGGGATTGCGGATGATGGATAGTGGTAGGCTCATCAGTGAGTTGTTGAACCGGGAGGAGATTCCCGGTGATGCAGAGAGGGTAGTGGGTTCCGGACTTGGCGACGGACAGATTGCCTACTATGGTGAGAGCCCCTTCTTCAAGGGCATGATTGAGGCGTTTGCTGATCACCGTCCGGTGGTGCTGTCACCCGATGTAATCTGGTTCCTTATCTGCCAGGGATTTGCCCACTATGTGAATGACAACCCTGAGGAGTTGCGTAACCTGTTTGTAGATCATGAAGGTAAGATTGACCTTGTGGTACAGTCCGGTGAGGATCTTTTGAACGGGAAAGCTGACTTTGAGGCCATCGTTGACAGCTTTTTTATGCAGATAAGCAGCAATACCAAGGGTGAGATAGCCGATATCATGGCTCAGAAATTCTCTACAACAGGTGTGAATGAACACATAGTATCTGAGATTGTGCTTATGGAGACCGTGAAGTCATACTTCAACTACATTGTAATGTATTTGGGGTGCGGAATCCCCAGCATAACCCTTACCGGCACCTCTGATGACTGGCAGTCCATACTGGACCGTACCCGCAAGCTGAGCGCATACGGCATAGACTGGTGGGTAAAGGATCTGGAGCCCATCCTGACAGAGTTTGTCAAGGCATCAAAAGGCAAACCCGATGTAAACTTCTGGAAGAGTATAGTAAAGAAATTCCGCCCTGGCGAAACGCGTGGACTAAGTTGCGGTATGGATAGAGGCTCCACCAAGTTTGACGGCTGGTTCCTTAAACTGATGCCGTATGACAGGTCAGGACGTACTCCTGCTGAAGTCAATATGGATCACGGTATGTTGCCCCAGATGGTCCGCACAGATTACAAGTACATCATATTCGATGACTTTATAGGTGAGAAAGAACAGGAGATGATGATGGAGTTCTGGGCTGGAATAGTGGGCTGGGATGTTGACCCGGAGACATTTGCCATGACTCCCAAGCTGGGATGGTTTACACGTGTAAAACAGACTGAAGAGGAGCTGCTGGCCGATCTTAAGAGCAAGGACCGTGATGAGGAAGGCTGGGGGGAAGGTATTAACCTGAGGGTGAACAGGGTTCCCGATATAATCCGCAAGATGGGGCGCATCAATAGCCTCTCTCTGACCTTTGACGGCAAGGTGGTCATCCCTGATTGGATGGACGGCAAGGATATAGGCAACCTTACCATATCAGGCAGCATGACACCTGAGGAGGAAGCTGCCCTCAAGGCCCGCTTCCCCAATGCCAACATCAGACGACAAAGATAATTGAGAATTGAGAGTTGAGAATTAAATGTAACGCACCTGCGTTAATTCCCGCGACATTAAAAAAGCGTTCGGTCACGAACGCTTTTTTATAATTCTCAATTCTCAATTTTCAATTCTCAATTACTTATGCACCAGTGTGCCGATAGCCTCGCCGGCAATAACCTTCTTCAGGTTGCCGGGAATATCCATGTTGAATACGTAGATGGACAGGCCGTTCTCCTTACACATGGTGGTGGCGGTCAAGTCCATTACCTTGAGGTTGCGGTTGTAGATTTCATCAAAGGTTATCTCATCAAACTTGGTAGCGGTGGGGTCCTTCTCAGGATCGGCGGTATAAACACCGTCCACGCGGGTTCCCTTGAGCATGACATCGGCCTCAATCTCTATGCCGCGCAGTGATGAGCCGGTATCGGTGGTGAAGTAGGGGTTACCGGTGCCGCCCACCAGGATGGCTACCTGGCCCTGCTCCATTGCGTCTATGGCTTTCCACTTTGAGTAGAGCTCGCCTATGGGCTCCATGCGGATGGCGGTGAGCACCTTGTTGGGGCAGTCTATCGATGTGAGTGCGGAGCTGAGCCCCAAGCCGTTGATTACGGTTGCCAGCATACCCATCTGGTCACCCTTGACGCGGTCAAAACCCTTGCCTGCGCCCTTGAGACCGCGGAAAATGTTTCCGCCACCAATTACGATACCAATCTGCACACCCATATCATGTATCTCCTTGATCTGCTGTGCATACTCACCAAGACGCTTCTCGTCTATTCCGTAACGCTGCTCACCCATCAGGCTCTCGCCACTGAGTTTTAGCAATATCCTTTTGAATCTTGCCATACTTAATTCTTGATTTTATTACACAAAAGTAGTCAATATTCCAGTATGCAGGACGCATTTTGTTCTCTTTTACGTTTTATATGCAGATGCAACAGTTTTGCAGCGCTTTTTTGTTGCTTTGAGGATCAAGGTGTGATACTTTTGTCCTGCAGTCAATGCTGTTAATGATTCAAAAATGTGTTTTAACGTGAGATACCTTAATGGTTATCTATTATATAAATAAATGATTATGAGAATACGTTTTTCTGCAATTGTCTTTTTCTGTGCCTTGTGCAGCATATCGTCTGCCCAGGAGAACGTTGATTTGGGATTGAGTGTAAAGTGGAGTACCTTAAATACAGGAATAACTGCCGACAGGCCTGTAGGCTGGTATTATCGCTGGCCCGATGCAATGGCGCTGAAGACTACCGACGGTAGCCGTATGGGCACCAAGGCCGAATGGGACGA
>DBYQ01000041.1:11543-16675 GCA_002310015.1 Bacteroidales bacterium UBA1182 | reverse complement strand
CAAGCAAGATAAAAGGATATACGGACCGGAGCATATTCCTGCCCGCTGCAGGCTGGCTTCAGGACGGCCAGCTGATGCAGGTAGGCACATACGCATCATACTGGTGCTCAACCCCGGGAGTCCAGCCTGATGATGAGGCCGCATACGGTTTCAATTTCAAGCGCGGAGCCGATGAGTGGCACAGCGAGAACCGTGAATCGGAACAGTCGGTGCGTATGGTGATGCCTCTGTCCGGTAAAGAGGTGTCCAGAATCACGTTAGAAAAAACAAAACTCACTTTACAGCAGGGCACAGGCACCAGGCTGAAAGTGACAATGGGAAAGCGTGACGTGAACAGCGCCTGCACCTGGAAATCCTCCGATGAAAACGTAGTAAAAGTTATTGAAGACGGCCTCTTTGTGGCATCAGGTCCGGGCAGTTGCAAGGTACAGGTAACCGCGTACGGCAAGACAACACAGTGCTCCGTAACCGTAACTCCTCATGAGTTTGAATACGTGGATCTGGGATTGAGTGTTCTATGGGCCAATGCCAACCTGGGAGCATCGGCACCTGAGAGTTACGGTAATTATTACGCATGGGCCGAGATTGAACCCAAGGAGTCTTTCTCTTGGGGTAACTACCGCTACAGTTCCTTTGCACAGGAAGACGGTATGGACAAATATACCACCCAGGGACAGTCCCATCAATACCTCAAGTCCGACAATCTGAACCGTCTGGAGCCGACTGATGATGCCGCTACCGTAATGTTGGGCGATGCCTGGCATATACCTACAACCGATGAGTTTGTAGAGTTGATGTCAAACTGTACATATGATACCGCGACCGTAAACGGAGTGGCCGGAATGCGTTTTACAAGCAATGTTCCCGGATTTGAGGGACGCAGCATTTTCATTCCGTATTCAGGCCGTATGAACGGCAATGAGCCCATGGACAGAGGCAAGCAACTGTCTCTCTGGACATCGATTGCAGGCAGGGGTACCAGAGGAAGTTGCTTCAGTACCATTGGTACTGTAAACGGAATGATGGGAAGCTTGTCAGAGATGTCGCCTGTTGAGGTGCTGAGAATGTCCCAATATAGCAAACCTAATGGCTTTGAAACCAGATTCATAGGATTGAACATCCGTCCAGTTCGCTCCCTTACGGATGATATGTTTAAATCACTCTCTTTGTCAGATGAGAAACTGGACCTGCATTATGGTGAGATTCACAATCTGGAGGCTGTAATGATGCCGTCGGGCCGTCCGGTCAAGCCCACTTCAATCATATGGAGTTCATCGGCACCGGAGATTGTGGCAACAAACAGTGACGGGTCTGTTACTGCAGTAGGCCAGGGCGAATGCATAATTACTGCTGAGAGTGAGGGACGAAAGGCACAGATGAAGGTGAAGGTAACATTGCCTGTACCTGAGGCTGTTGACTTGGGACTCAGCGTAAAGTGGGCATCGGCTAATTTGGGGGCATCGGATCCAAATGAGGCTGGCGGATATTTTGCCTGGGGTGAGACCGCTCCCAAGGCCGGTGTTTATGACGGCAAGAAATACAAGTTCGGCGAATATACAGACCAGATGTCCAAGTATAATTTCTATACCACTCCCAGTCAATTGGGAGGGCCCAAATACCCGCTTGATTACAAGGAGATTCTTGATCCGGAGGATGATGCGGCAACCGTACTGCTGGGCGGAGGCTGGCGTATGCCTACTGCCGATGAACTTTGGGAACTCAAGACCAAGTGTACCTGGAAGCCGGTGACAACCGTAATAGACAGCACCGAATTTTATGTAGAAAGACGTCTTGAGGGATATATCATAACCAGTAATGTATCGGGATATGAGGGTAACAGCATATTCCTTCCCGCTGCTGGCTATATAAGTGATCATGAGAGTTATTCTTCTGAGGGTGGATTGGTAAGCAATAAGGGAGCTGAATTATATTACTGGACATCGACACTAGGTCAGGCAATAGGTGGTGATAGAAGATGGAATGGTTGTACAATAAGGCCTGTATTGGATGATAATCCGTCAGGTAACAAGCCGGTAATTGCTCCCGATCCGGTAAAAAAGCCCAAGCGTAATGTCATGGTAGATTTGGGATTAAGTGTGCTATGGGCAGACTGCAATGTAGGTGCTGACAGCCCACAGGAAATCGGAGCCCGTTTTGCTTGGGGTGAGACCGCACCAAAAGCCTATTACTCAGAGTACAACTACAAACACAAGAAGGCTTTTAAGGATGAAAACAAGTGGTGGTACTCCAAATATACACCTGATAATAATGGTCCGTACGTGGACGGTTTGACCAGACTGGAAGCTGAGGATGATGCAGCCACGGCAAACTGGGGAGGCAAATGGCGTATGCCTACCAAGGAGGAATTTAAGGAACTGTATGATAATTGCGTATGGGCTGAGGATACCATCAACGGAGTCAAGGGATATCGCATAACAAGCAAGGTTCCCGGATATACTGATAACTCCATATTCCTTCCATATAATTCAAATTCTTGGGAATCTTTTTTTGATAAAGAGTATAAAGATGGCTTTTATATGACATCAGACTTAAGTTCCCGGCAACAACTCATGTGGAGTGGTTGCGTCGTACTGGAATTCAGTGAGTTTGAATTCGGCACGTCCGATGAGGTGGATCTGGACTTTGGAGAGAATGTAAGGTCTTTGGGTGGTTCCAGGATGTCTAAGATACATATTGCGTCCAGGGACAGGGTAAAAAGCTATTGTGTCCGTGCCGTATGTGAAAAATGATACCAAAGGGGACAGACCCCAATGGTATCATTTTTAGAAATTTTAAAGTTTACAGATATGAGAACGATTAGATTTTGTCTGGTATTGTTTGCTGGAATTCTGGCTGCATCGGGAGTGCAGGCCAAGAAGAAGGACATCATCAGTAAAGAAAAGGGCAGTATTACATTCCGCGTTGATCCAGATCTGCCTGAACCAATGGGTGAAGACTTGAGGATGCAAGGTAGTGGCCTGCTGATAAGCACGATACTTGACAGGAGTGAAATAAGGGGTGATGACCAGAGGGTTGTGGCGTCGGGCATAGGTGACGGAGAATATGCATCATACGGATTGCATCCCTTCTTTAAAGGCATGATTGATGCGTTTGCCGATCATCGGCCCGTCGTACTCACCCCTGATGCCATCTGGTTCCTGATATGTCAGGGATTCGCACATTATGTGAATGACAATCCGGAGGAGTTGCGTGACCTGTTTGTGGACCACGAGGGCAAGATAGACCTTGTGGTACAGAGCGGCAAGGAACTGTTGAGCGGAGGGGCCGATTGGGAGGCCATAGTGGACGGTTTTTACGAGCAGATACGTGACAACACCAAAGGTGATATTGCCGATATCATATCAGAGAGGTTCTCCACCACCGGTGTAAACGAGCATATGGTGTCACAGATTGCGCTCATGGAGACTTGTAAGTCATACTTTGACTACATTGTGATTTATCTGTCCTGCGGCATACCAAGCGTAACCCTTAAGGGTACTCCCGATGACTGGCAGTCCATATTGGAGCGCACCCGCAAGCTCCGTGCTTACGGCATAGACTGGTGGGTGGATGAACTGGAGCCCATACTTGAGGAGTTTGTCAAGGCATCAAAAGGTAAGCCCGATACTGAGTTCTGGCGCAGCATAGTAAAGAAATACCGCCCGGGCGATGTGCGTGGACTAAGCTGCGGTATTGATATGGGTGCAACCCGGTTTGACGGCTGGTTCCTTAAGTTCTTGCCGTATGATGAGAGTGGACGCACCCCCAGTGAGGTCCTGATGGACCACAATATGCTGCCTGAGATGGTAAGGACCGAGTATAAGTACATAATATTTAATGACTTTACCGGTGAGATAGAGAAGACAATGATGATGGAGTTCTGGGCCGGAATAGTTGGAATGGAGGTTGATCCTGAGACTTATGCCATGACTCCAAAAATGGGATGGTTTACCCGCATATGCAAGACTGAGGAGGAGCTGCTTGCTGAGTTTGAGGCAAAGGATAATGGCGATGGATACTCCGATGGACTCATGCTCAAAGTCAATAAAGTTCCCGAAATAATCCGCAAGATGGGCCGAATAAACCACCTCACCCTGCGTTTTGTAGGCAGGGTAGTTGTTCCGGACTGGATGGACAGCAAGGACATACGCTCACTTGAGATATCCGGCTCCATGACTAAGGAAGAAGAAGAGGCTCTTAGAAAGCGCTTCCCATTCGCTAAAATTAACGGATGGGGGTATGATAAAAGCTATGACGTAGAGTGAGTGTAAAAAGGAGATAAAAAAATGGGACGGCATCAGAACCGTCCCGTTTTTGTTATTTATGAACCAATGTGCCTATGGGCTCACCCGCAATTACCTTTTTCAGGTTGCCGGGGATATCCATATTGAACACGTAGATGGGAAGGTCATTCTCCTTACACATCGTGGTGGCGGTCAGATCCATCACCTTGAGGTTGCGGTTGTATATCTCATCGAAAGTGATCTCATCAAACTTTGTGGCAGTGGGGTCTTTCTCCGGATCGGCGGTATAAACGCCGTCCACGCGGGTGCCCTTGAGCATGACATCGGCCTCAATCTCTATGCCGCGTAGTGATGAACCGGTATCAGTAGTGAAATAGGGATTACCGGTGCCGCCCACCAGGATGGCTACCTGGCCCTGCTCCATTGCGTCTATGGCTTTCCACTTTGAGTAGAGCTCGCCTATGGGCTCCATGCGGATGGCGGTGAGCACCTTGTTGGGGCAGTCTATCGATGTGAGTGCAGAGCTGAGCCCCAAGCCGTTGATTACGGTTGCCAGCATACCCATCTGGTCACCCTTGACGCGGTCAAAACCCTTGCCTGCACCCTTAAGGCCGCGGAATATGTTACCTCCACCAATCACGATACCTATCTCCACGCCCATGTCATGGATCTCCTTGATCTGCTGTGCATACTCACCCAGACGCTTCTCGTCTATTCCGTAACGCTGCTCACCCATCAGGCTCTCGCCGCTGAGCTTGAGCAATATTCTCTTGAACCTTGCCATTGTATATTTTTTTTGCGAATATAGTCATTTTTCAGTTTGTGTAGTTGGGGACAGACCCCTTTTGCACATTTTCCCAGTGAGCGGAGCTTTTTGGGGTATCGGTA
>DBYQ01000041.1:0-11472 GCA_002310015.1 Bacteroidales bacterium UBA1182 | reverse complement strand
GATACTGATACCCCAAAAAGTTCCCCCTTAAATTACCTATTGATTTTCAAAGATGTGCGAAAGGGGTCTGTCCCCAATTGCACGAACTGTACTTGCTTGAATTCATAAACACGGTGTTCACCGCTGCGGGTTTGGAGCATGAGGCAGCCGTCAGGGCGGATACCTTCTATGCGGGCCTCAAAAATCCCGTTTTCATCGCGGAATTTGTGGTATCCCTCCCGGCGGAAAAGACGGCTGCGGTACAGACTGTCAACCTCGTGGCGTTTATCGGCCGTAAGTTCCATATAGCCTATGAAACGCTCCACTATGTCAGCGAGCAGAGCATCCAAGTCAAACTCCCGTCCGGTAATGTTCTTAAGTGATATGGGGTTTGGCGCATCGCTTACAAACACCTCCTGGTTCACATCCAGCCCCACGCCTGCCACAGTGTCAAGGATGGAACAGCCCTGAAGTGTGTTCTCAATCAGTATGCCTGCCATCTTAAAGTCATTCCAATAGACATCATTTGACCACTTTACCGATACTCCCGATGCAAATTCCGGACCGATGGCAGCAATCACGCTGTCAGATACCGCCAGCGCAATGGCCTCAGAAATATAGAACTGCTCCTGTACCTTTATGCCCGATGGGTGGGCCAGAATGCTGAACAGCAGGTTCTTGCCGGCCTCTGACTCCCATGTGTTGCCCTTCTGACCGCGTCCTGCGGTTTGGAATGAGGCTACCGCAACCTCATAATCATAGGAGGGATCACCTCCGTTAAGTTCACGCAGATAGGTGTTGGTGGAACCTATGCTGTCACTCTTATGCCACTTTATATTTTTCATTCTACTGGCGGGAAAAACGCCTCCTCAATATGTTCTACCTTAAAATCTCCATCCTCAACAGTGATGGATACAATATCAAACCTGACATCCATATCAATGCACCTGAACCTTATGTAGGCATCGGCCGAGTTTACTATGCGCCTTATCTTGCGGTCATCCACAAAATTCCACGGATCACCGTATTCACTGCCGGTACGTGTCTTGACTTCAACGAATACCACCGTGTTCTCTTTCAGAACCACCAGATCCAGCTCTTTGTGGCCGCTCCGCCAGTTCCGGTCCAGTATCGTATAACCGTGTCTTTCAAGATAATCGGCGGCAATATCCTCACCTTTTTGCCCTAAAATCAAGTGTTTTGCCATGTTTGTCAGTGTTTGTAACGCAAAAATAGTGATAATCTGTGGCATTGTGGCTTAAAAACAATATCTTCGTAGGTGATTATGGAAAAGAAGGAGCAATCTGTAAGAAACGAGCGTTACAGTTTCCTGGTCAATGCTGATGAGAAGCAGACTATTGAGAATTATCTGCGCAAGTACAAGATCAGTAACCGTAGCCGCTGGATGAGAGAGACTCTCATCACTTTCATTATCAAGAATCTGGATCAGGATTATCCTACCCTGTTCAATGAACAGGAGATGCGCCGATGAGTACGGAGGATCAGGATATCAGATTTATGAGAATGGCCTTGGATGAGGCCAAGGCTGCTGCGTCTGAGGGTGAGATCCCCGTGGGTGCGGTGGTGGTCTGCAAGGGTATGGTAATAGCCCGTGCACATAATCTGACGGAGACCCTGACTGATGTCACCGCTCATGCTGAGATGCAGGCTATCACGGCTGCCGCCTCATATCTGGGAGGCAAATATCTGGACCAATGTACGCTTTATGTCACGCTTGAACCCTGCACCATGTGTGCCGGCGCCATAGGCTGGTCCCAACTGCAGCGGCTGGTTTATGGTGCCAGCGATGAAAAACGGGGTTACACCCTTTTTGCTCCTAAGGCTCTGCATCCCAAAACCCAGGTTACCGCAGGTATCATGGCTGCGGAATGTTCTGAAATTGTACAGGAATTCTTCCGCAAGAGGAGATAATCAGGATTTAAATCGTAGCTATACAGCGGGCTCTCGCTGCTTCGCGGCGCTCGGGCTTCCATGCGCTTTACGGCCTAAAGGCCTTAAGCGTCAGGCTGGAATCCTATCTGCGTATTAGATATACGACCTTTTTTTAGTTTGGGGCGGCGACGCCCCAAACCCGTTCCGTTCCATTTCATTCCACTTCACTCTGCCGGCCTCCGGCCGGGTAAAACAATATCCTGACGTGCTTCGCTGTCAGGATATTGTTTTACTGGGTGCAACTGGAAACCTATTTATGTTTTGAAATACCTAGCTGGAAACTTTTGCTCAGTTTTCCTTGCGGTACTTCCCCTCCTCCTCATCCTCCAGCATGCTGAGGTAGCTGGTGTAGCGGGATAGGTGGATTTTTCCCTCTTCCACCGCGTGTTTTACGGCGCAGTCAGGCTCATTGGTGTGCATGCAGTTGCCGTAGCGGCACTCTGATGAGTACTTGAATATCTCAGGGAAATAGTGGCTTATCTCCTCATGCTCCATATCGAACGTGCCGAATCCTTTTATTCCCGGAGTGTCGATAATCCAGCCTCCTTCAGGCAGCGGGAACATCTCAGAGAAAGTGGTGGTGTGCATACCGGTGTCATGCTTCTCAGATATTTCACCCGTACGCTGATTCAGTTCAGGCAGTATGCGGTTTACCAGGGTACTCTTGCCCACGCCTGAATTACCGGCCATGAGTGTAACCTTATCCTTGAGCGCAGCCCGTACATCTTCAATCCCGTCACCGTGCAGGGCATCGCATTGCAGGCAGTTGTAACCAATCTCCTGATAGAGTGCGGTGAGTTCCTGCAAGGTGGCTTTATCCTCATCAGAAAGCAGGTCAGCCTTGTTGAACACCAGCGTCACGGGTACGCGGTAGG
This sequence comes from Bacteroidales bacterium UBA1182, assembly GCA_002310015.1. Lineage (GTDB taxonomy): Bacteria > Bacteroidota > Bacteroidia > Bacteroidales > Bacteroidaceae > Colenecus. The sequence continues at coordinate 8,665 of DBYQ01000041.1, read as the reverse complement.
CCCAGGCCGATGCCAGGAACCGGTCAATGAAAACGGTGGATGTCACAGGGTGGTTGATGGTCACCACCAGCATGCACTGGTCAAGATTACAGGCCAGTATGTGTGACTGCTTGGAAAGATTAGAGGAACGCCGGATGATGTAGTTCCTGCGTTCCTCTATGTTTGTAATATATGCCGGCTCACCTTCACGTGCCGGAGCATATTCCACATAGTCACCTACGGCTATGGGGTTGGTGCTTTTTATGCCTTTGATGCGGAATGTACCCTTGATACGGCACTCCTGATCACGTCCGTCATCTGAACGCACCAGGTAGCTGCTGCCTGTATTCCTGATTACTAATCCGCGGCTCATTATACAGTCATGATCTCCTTTTCCTTCTCGGCAAAGAGCTCATCGGCCTTCTTGATATACTTGTCATGCAGTTTCTGGAGCTTCTCCTCTGCATCCTTCTCTGCATCCTCAGGCAGACCGTCCTTCTGTGCCTTTTTGAGGGTGTCAAGGGTGTCACGGCGGGTGTTGCGGATTGAGATCTTGCTGCTCTCATTCACCTTACCGCTCTGCTTTACCAGGTCACGACGGCGCTCCTCAGTGAGTGGCGGAATGGCCAGACGGATAACCTCACCGTTGTTGGTGGGCATGATACCTACTGCAGAATCTATAATGGCCTTCTCAATTACCTTGATCATATTCTTGTCCCAAGGACGGATGGCTATGGTACGGGCATCGGGAGTAGAGAGTGCAGCCACGTTATTCAGGGCTACCATTGTTCCGTATGAATCCACGCGGATATCATCAAGAATACGAATGTTGGCTTTACCTGCACGGATATGTGCGAACTCATCCTCAAGATGCATGATGGCCATTTCCATCTGCTCCTCAGCCTCGTTGAGGCAACTGTTTACATCAAACATATATCTTACTTTTTATGATTGAAGCAAAGATAAGCCATTTTTATTCAATAAACCACATATTATTAGTAAATTTGCGCACCTAAGTATGATTGGAGCCTGATGCTGACCGATTGCGCACATATTCTTGACGGATTTGATACTATCTCACTTGATGAGATGTCATCCATACGCCTTATGAACAGGATAGACAGCAAGTATCTGGCCAATGAGGAGCAGCTGAGCAGGCTTTTGACATTGGCCCAGGATGATTATATGGTTCAGTCCATCGATGGAATCCGCCAGTCAGAGTACAGCACCCAATATCTTGATGACAGGTTCAACACTATGTACCTGAACCATCATAACGGCAGGCTTACGCGCCAGAAAGTGCGTATCCGTACGTATGTTGACACCGGTGACAACTTCTTTGAGGTCAAGCTCAAGAACAACCACGGCCGCACCAAGAAGAAACGCATTCATCTGACTGGTGCTGATACCTACGTTCAGGAGGGTGCAGCAGAGTTCCTTGAGGAGCATGGCATGCTCTCCATTCCTTTGAGCGACATGATGCCTAAGGTGGCCAACCACTTCAAACGCATAACATTGGTTAACAATGCCAAGACGGAAAGGCTCACCATAGACCGCTATCTCTCATTCCACAATGTTGAGACGGGATTGGACCGCTTTATGGAGAATCTGGTGGTGATAGAGGTGAAACGTGACGGCAATACCTACTCGCCCATACAGGAGTTGCTGCGTGAACTGCGTATTTTCCCCAGTGGATTCAGTAAGTACTGCATCGGAATGGCGCTTACTACTCCGGGTATCAAGCGCAATATGTTTAACGAGAGAATTAGAAAAATAGAAAAACTGACATCAATATGTTTCTGAATTTTTTAGCCCCGCTGGCAGGCGGACTCAGTCAGCTTGCTGCTGCATCAGAGGAAGCCGAAATCTTTGGTGAGGAGTCAGAAGGACTGCTTGCAACACTCGGTGCAACTCCGTTCTGGCCTGCATGGTCAAGTATATGGGAGATGGTGTTCCGTCTGCTCATAAACGTTGTGACTATCGGAATAATAGTCCATGCATTCTATTATCCCAAGGCCAAGAGACGTGACTACTACTTTACGTTCTCCATTATAGGTGTGAGCATATTCCTGCTCATATATCTTATGGGAGGTGTCAAACTCAAGATAGGGTTCGCATTGGGCCTGTTTGCCATATTCGGTATAATCAAATACCGTACGGAGCAGGTGCCCATCCGTGAGATGACCTATATGTTCGTGATAATTGCCGTGGCTGCCATCAACGGCCTGGCCACCAGCGTAAGTTATTTTGAACTTTTGGGTACAAACCTCATTTTCATCATCGCCCTTGCCATCTGTGAGAACACCAAGTGGATGAAACATGTTCCTTCCAAACTGATCAAGTATGACAATGTCAAACTGGTGGCACACGGCAAGGAGGATGAACTCAAGGCCGATCTTGAGAAACGTCTCGGCCTCAAGATCATACGCATTGAGGTGGGTAATGTGGATTTCCTCAAGGATTCCGCTATCATCAAGATCTATTACGAACCCATTATGGATGAGTTCGGTACCATCGATTCCGTAATGAAAACAGGTAAGATAAAATGAGACGTATTGCTGACAGTTCCTGCTTTCATGCATTTGTTGCCATTGCGCTGTTCCTGATTCTTGCGCAAGACAGTGTATGTGCACAATCTGAAACAGGGTTGTGGGCTGGCGCTGGCCTGAAAAAGGATCTGCCCAAGGGCATGGATGCTGAGTTTGATGCAGAATGGCGTCAGACGGGCTTCTTTAAAGAGACTGACCGTTGGTCGGCAGGAGCTTCATTCAGCAAACGTCTGTACAGGAACAAATCCAAAACATTCAATATAAAGGCAGATTTGGGCTACAAATACCTTTATTCACACCGTCAGTCATATACTGTAGATAAAAGTGATCCGGAGGATGACAGGGTAGATGGAATGCCGGCACAGTATTATAAAGACAATCTTCGTGATTTCAATCTTACAAATGCCTTCTGGGAGAGTCGTCATCGCATATCGGCCTCTCTGTCTGCCGGACTGGATGCAGGACGCTTCAAGATAGGGTTACGTGAGCGCTTGCAATATACCTACTCGTGCGGTAAGGAGGATATCAGGGAAAAACACAGATTTGGTGAAATTGATATGTCAACAGGAGATTATTTGATTATCTTGGCAAGTGTTGACCCGTCACAAAAAACAATACTGAGGAGCCGTATTTCAGTTGATTATGATATCCCTCATTTTAAGTTGGATCCTTTTGTCTCATATGAGATATTCTCTGATTTGAGTAACGGCGATGCCTTTGAGAAAGGACGTCTGACAGCCGGCACCGGTTTCTCTCTTAAAAAGAAGCATGCATTCCAGTTCGCTTATGTATGGCAGAATACAACCGATGATGATGAATCCGTACGTTCTGCCCTCAGTTTAAGTTATACTTTCAAATTCTAAAAAGGACTGTTTATGAAGAAACTGTATATTTATGGAATAGCCTTATTTGTGGCGTTTACTGCATTGCTTTGCGTAAACTGCACAGATGATGATGCCGGCAATTATGATAAGTCTTCAATAGAAAAGAAGGACAGCACAATTGTTGATTCCACTGCCATTATCTTTTATCAGAATGACGGTATAATCAGGCAGATAAGTTATTCTGAGGTGGATAGTGTCAGGACTCTAAGCAACGGTACTGTCCGTGCATTCTATCTTAATGACAAGCGTGTGGCATATTATTCCATAAATCTTCTTGACAGCGTCTCATTCAACCGTTCCGCTGCAATTTCAGTATCGGCGTTTCCTGATGCTTTTGATTTTATAGGTGCAATTGACAGTGCATCGGCTCCTGAACCTACAAATGTGACAGAACCGTCAGCTCCTTCTGATGATGCCGCAGAAGATTACGGTGATTATATTGAAAAATTCAGTGTAAAGAACACCATCATATTCACATGGTCAGGCAATGACGTGACATGGTCGGCCGCTCCTTCAGATGTCTCAATTACTAAAGATAATGGTCATGTTACAGTAAAGTCATCAAAAGGTAAGATGAGGTACCGTCTTCAGGGGACTACTGATGACGGCTCTTTCAAGATTGCCGATATGAATATTGCTGAAACAGATGATAATAACAAGAAGTTCATTCTTGAGCTATCCGGAGTTGACATTACAAATCCCAATGGCCCGGCCATTAATATCCAGTCAGGAAAGACCGTTCTGGTCAACATGCCTATAGGCAAGGTCAATACGTTGAAGGATGGAGCCATATACACTCAGATTGACGGTGAGAGCCGGAAGGGAACATTCTTCAGTGAGGGCCAGCTTGTATTCAGTGGTCTTGGTACGTTGAATGTCACCTCTCTGGGAGGCCATGGAATTTGCAGCGATGATTATATCAGGTTACGTTACAATGTGGGTGAAATCAACATAACTGCAGCCAAAGACGGAATCAACACCAAGGATTATTTCCTGATGTACGGAGGAACGGTAAAGATAAACTCCTCTGGTGACGGTGTCGGCGTGCGTCGCGGCGGGTTTGAGCTGTACGGAGGCTCTGTTGACATTACCTGCGTTGATGACGGTATAGTATCTGATTACATACAGCCCGATACCGCTTTTGTGAAAATAGGCGGTGGAAAACTGGATATAACCACTACCGGAGCAAAAGGACATGCCGTTACCACCACAGGTAAGCTTATAGTCAGCAAGGGCACTGTCACTGCCTCTACCCAAGGCGCTGCATCAAAAGGATTCAACGCAGGTGGAGATATATCTGTTACTGATTCTTATGTTAATCTCTCAACAGAGGGCAACCCGCAATATGACGAGGATGAGAAGGACTGGTCATCGGCCGCCTGTATCCGTGCCAAGAGTGCTCTGACTATATCTGGGTCCGATGTTTTCCTGCTCAGTTCAGGCCAGGGCAGTAAATGTATCAATGCCGCATCAGGAGTGAATATCGGAACTTCAACTGTTACAGTGGCAGCAAAAGGAACTGATTATGATGGCGGTGATAATAATGTGCGTTCCCGTGCTGTTGATGCTGTGTCGTTGACGGTGGGCAGCGGAACATATCTTGGTATCAGTGCCGCCCAAACGGCAATATATACTGAAAGCAGTCTTAACATAGCCGGAGGCAATACTTTTGCCTATACCCTGTCAGATTACTCAAAAGCCGTAACAGTAAAGGGTACAATATCCCAAACAGGCGGATTGCTTATGTCCGGTTTGTCAGAATAATTAAGATTCTGTTTTTGATAGGTTCAATAAAAAACCATATCTTTGAAAGGATTTGTGTGTAATTTGAATGAGAAGGCTCCTTATACTGACATTGGCTGTGTTGCTGGCTGTACCTATGTTCGGCCAGGATGTCGTTGTAGTGGGTAAGGACAGCCTCACCAAAAGCCTGGACCTGGATAATCTGCGTAAGATTGCTTTCAAGGACGGTAATCTGATAACCACCTATTCTGACGGCTCAACAAAGAGTCTTCAGCTTTCTGAATCAGATAAACTGCAGTTCACTCCTCCTTCTGAGCCCGATATTGAAGCGTCAGAGGAACCTGTATATACCATATATGATTTGAGCGGCCGTGTTGTAAAGACCAACAAGGACTCCAAATCAGATGAAACCTTTGATCTGAACGATCTCTCATCAGGCGTCTATCTGCTCCGCACCGCAAACCGCACTATCAAGATAGTGAGGTAAAAAATCAGGAAAAAGTTTGCCTACATTGGCAAAACGGCATATCTTTGCACCCGCTTAACGGCAATTAGAGGTAGATCCGCTAGCTCNNACCTCTTTAATATTCTCCGGCTTCAGGTTGTTATAGTCAGACACACGCTGAGCAGTCCAAACGCCCACCAAGAAGATATCCCTTGCAAGTTCCAGGTTCTTTCCGTCCTCTTTCTTGGTAAGGTCCACCTTCTCAAACCTCTCCACCTCCTCACGGGTCAGATAGATGGTATCCACATCAACTGATGACTGCGCCTTGAATTCCGTGCTCTTATAAGCCGGATTAACCGGATATCCGCGGCTCTCCGCAGCACGCAGCACACACTTCAGTTTCTTGATGAAACCACCTATAGTATTATCAGCATAGTGAACAGGAGTATGTTTAGGATCCTCCTTATCCTTGCTGATATCCTGAGTCATTAACCAGGCCTTATACTTAGTATAGCAGTCCAAGTCCACATCCTGGAAGTCGTATGTCACACCGGTATCTGCCATGAACTCCTTGAAGTGGCCAAGTGAGTTTGTCAAGCTGAACCTTGACCCCTGAACAAATGTACGTCCATGTGCCAGAGTTGTCCTCTTTCCCTCCTTCACATCCTTAATATATTGGTCAATGAACTTGGTCAGAGTCATCTGCTTTTTCTTCTTTTCAGCTTCCTCTTGCTGCAGTCTCTTCTTTTCTTTTTCTGCAGCCTCCTCCTCCAGCTCTTTAATAATATCCGCATTAATGACACTATTAATGATCTCGTCTATTTTTGCAGACGTAATATCGGTGCCGCAGGCGTCAATCTTTTTACGAATCAACTTGAGCCTTTTAATGGTATCATGGAATTTTTCTTTGTGTTTAAGGTAGTTTTCGCGTGCAGTATCTTTAGTAAGCGAAGTGTAATGATTCCAATATTCCTCTGGGAGATATAGATCTGGAATTACTCTCTTAATGTTGATTATTTCCTTGATCACACCATCAATACGCTTTCCAACGCGTATCCGGGCAAGCACACAGCCCTCCGATTTGAAAGAAAAATAGGTTGCCATAAATGTTGAATTTTAGAGTTGCTGGACAAAGATACGAAGAAAACCAAAAGTACCAACAAAGTACCAACACTTTTATACTCCGTTAAACCTCATCGTACCAACATTTTTGACAAGTCGCTGATAATCACAAATATACAGGCAAATAAAAGACAATNNACTAATCCCGAGCGGATCACCAGAAAGTCGCTTCAGAATATCCTCTGAAGCGATTTTCATTTTTAAAAGCCTGATTTGCGTGCCCCATTCGTGCCCCATTTTTCAATCTCCCTTACTTAAAAACATACTTAAACCATGCTCTAAGGCCGTTTTCATAGTATAAAAAGATTGCTTATATTTGTGGTATAATAACAGAAAAACACAAAGCAACCCCTTTTATACGCCTTGTAGAGCCATGGAACACGCACAACCGCACACCCTTTTTGCCATCATCGCAATGGCCATCCTGATGTCCGCCTGCCACAGCACCAGGCACATCACCACCACCCAATCCACCGCCACATCCATCTCCCAGAAAGAGATAGACAGCACCACCCAACACCTGATGTCCACCCACCGGAAGACCACCACCATCACGTTTCTTCCGATGCAAACACCCACGTTACCCCTAATACCATCGCCCGACACCCCCACACCGGCCCATGATCTAATCACCCAGCTGATAAACCAAGGAGGCGGCACCATCATCATCCAAGAGGAGGAAACCCAATCAGAAGACCAGGAATCCGCAACAACTCAAATATCAACCCAAGACACAACTACCACACAAAACACCCAGTACCATGAAAAGCAATCCCCTCAACCAAGAGCCTCACCCACTTTAAAACTCATCCTCTACATAATACTGGCGGCCATAGCCCTCCTCCTATTATTAAAGTGGAGCATCCGCCAATGACACACCGTTCAAATCATAAACCATAAAACACAAAACCATGAAATCAACAAACTACGCAATACTATTGATCAAAAGTTTTGAGCAGCTACGCCTCAACTCATACCTGTGCCCGGCAGGCGTCTGGACAATCGGCTACGGTCACACCGATGGCGTCAATCAGGGCATGCTGATAACCGAGAAAACAGCCGATGGATTCCTAAAACAGGACATCCGCAACGCCGAGCACTGCATAAACCAGATGGACGTCGACCTCACCCAAGAGCAGTTCGATGCCCTCGTCAGTTTCGTCTTCAACGTAGGGGTCCAGGCCTTCAACGTCTCCACCCTCAAGAAGAAGATCCTCAAGAACCCCAACGACCCCTCTATAGCCGATGAGTTCCGCCGATGGGTTTACGCGGGCAACAAGAAACTCCCCGGATTAATCAAAAGGAGAGAGCAGGAAATCAAATTGTATTACTCATAAAAATCGCAGTACCATGGAAACGCAAATAGCAACAATCATCACCGATTGCCTGGTCCCCACAGTCACTGCAGTAGTAGGCTGGCTGGCCGGCAAGCGCAAGCGCCGCAACGACGCTCTCAAGTCGATGCAAGACTCCATCGATATCCTCTCCATGGAGAACAAACGCCTCATAGAAGACCTCACCACAGTAAATCGTGAGGTAGTAGCCCTAAGAAAAGAGAACGGCGAGCTCAAGTACTCAGTAGATCAACTCTGTCGGGAAAACGCCCAACTCAAGACCGAAGTCCAGGATCTGCGCAAGCAGCTCACCCAAGCACCTGCGTAACATCCGATGCTTCGCATCGGTTCCGTCCCGTAACTATCGCCTTTCACGAAAGCCGATAATTACGGGGCGGCTGATGAATGACCTCAGTTCACTCAGGCTTTCTCTGCCGGAACTTGGATTATGGTCAGCCACTTCTCCGGGTCTTCCTGATTCCATATACCATCCACATAGACAGCACGGGGTGAGCCAGCAACTTTCCATCCCTCTTTCTCCATCCAGGCAAACAGGTCTATGTAATTCTGGTACAGACGGTCGTAAGGACCATAAACTTTCATACATAC
>DBYQ01000001.1:8312-13354 GCA_002310015.1 Bacteroidales bacterium UBA1182 | reverse complement strand
TACGCCCTGAATGCCACTACCGGTCCGGTTGAGATCCTGATGCCATACTTTTCCATATTTCCGTCCCAAGAGCGGAATAGGTTCAAGATAGCTTCATCGTGTCTATCTACAGGTAGATAGACAACCTTTTCTGCACTGTCAACATCCACTATATCCTTTGCCGCATATTGCTTCTTGTTCGGTTTATCCAGATCCTTAATTCCCTGACTGAAAGATACTGTTATTGATGTGGCATTCTTAGCCGGGTGCATCCTCATAATGACAAGTTCCTGGAGCACCTCATCCTTTGAGAAAGTATCTTTTCGGGTATTGAAAAGATGTATAAAGTCTATATAGACGTGCTTGAACAGATAGTTCCTGAATGACTGGAAATATCTTCCTGAAGCAAAACTTCTGGGGGTAATAAATATCATCTGACCATTATCATGCAGCAATCTTGAACAGATGGCCATGAACAGGGCGTATATATTAGCCTGTCCATCCACTATGCTGGCACAAGCTTTAGTGTGTATGTCATCATTTGCCAGCTTGAAATAGGGAGGGTTGGATATAATGTAATCAAATTTATCTGAGCAATACATCTCTCCAAAAAGAGTAACTTCTTCCTTCAGGCTTTCATAGTTTTGAAGCACAAAGTCCTCTTCTTTAAGTATGTTATTCAGCTTAACTCCCATATCATGACACCAAGTCTTCAAATAAGCCAGCACCTGCTTGGTGTAAGGGATTACTTTCTTGTCCGTCTCGTAAAGTGTCAGGGTTATTTCACTTGGGTGGGAGCTCTCAACAAGGTGCTCTATCAAGGCGCATGAAAGATTGGCTGTTCCGCAACCTGGATCCAGAATAGAAATTGATTTGTTATGATTAGGAGTTGCCAGTTCTCCCATAAATCTGGAAATGGCATTTGGAGTAAAGAACTGACCTTTAGTTTTCTTATCCTTCTGGGCTGAAGCTTTTGCATACATAACGCCAACTCTCTCTGCAAACTGTGAAGGCTGTTCTCCTTCAGTTGGGATTGTATGTAAAACCTCATTAACCATCTTAGAAACAGATTGAGTACAAACTTACTTATTATTTACGATAAGAAAACTATCATACTTTTCATTTTTGTCAACAGTATATAGCTTTGGTGTGTTTTACTTCTTATGGATGGTAATCANNAGAACTCTCAGCAGTATCTCCACCTTCTCGGCGTATTCTCTATTCATAGTCAAACAATTCTGTCGGTATTATTATCTGGTATTTACTGTCAAACTTGCCTGTGGCGGATATATTCCTTACGCCTTTGCCCAGGTTCACCCTGGTTGTGTCAAGCGCGTTTACCCAGCTGTGACCTGCTTTCCCGGCCATATACAGGAACAGCCGCTTAACCTTTATCGATGTGCATTCCTCCAACAGCTTCTGTACCAGCGTAGGCCGTAGGGTGGTCATCATCTCCATCACGTAGTATGTATCAAGCAGCGTGAACTGTTCGGGCGACAGGTGCAGACACTCCATCATGGCCCTCTCAGGGCTTGATATCAACAGCTCCGCGCCATTCAGGTCATAGTTCTCCAATCCTGTGTCCCCTCCAAACACCGATGTCGTGAAGTACTTCACCGTCATATCCCATTCCGTCCCTGTCATCCATCCCGGCAGTCGTGACTCTTTCTCGGTGAACAGATAGCCCGTAGGCTTACCCATAGCCACAAAATGGGAGTAGCCTCTCAGGTCCAGGGCCGATGCCGCTCCTACATGGCACGCTTTCCCCAGCTGCTTGTTGTATGCTGACACGGCACCAAATAGGGTAGGCGTACTACCTGCTATCTTATATACACCCTGTGCCATACGCTCCAACCATCCGCTGCGCACGTACAGAGTCTGCTCCTTCCGGTCAATCCCCTGTGCAGCCAACCATGATGAGAACAGTACGGCATCCCTTGGCACCAAGTCCAATATGTTCTTTATTTTTGTAGCCATAGCGGTAATATTTACCGCAAATATAAACCAAAATATTAAAATAGTATTCATTTGGTCATTTTTTCTTTTCAATACGCTCTCACCTGCGTAACTTCCCCTCACTCTCCAGCATCACTTAAAATGCATGTTGTGCAGATAATGCGGAAAATGCAGAAAATGCAGAAATGCACTTCTCTTATACTCTATACAGATATATAATACATAAGTACTTATGTATAAACATATTGTATCTGCTTTTTGCTTCTTTTTCCCGTTTTTTCGCTTACGCTGTCATGACGGCCGCCTGCTGGCGTTTCTCGCGCTTGGCCTTGGCCAGCTGCAGCTGCCGCTCCATCTGGTCTATGGCAAAGTCCTCCAGTCCTTCGCCCTCCAGTATCTCAATCTCACTGCAGTGTCCCTGATAGAATCTGGCCACTGCGCGGTAGCTGCACAGGTCAGCATCAAATATCCAGTCGGTGGTGCCCTTAATCTGGCTCACCGCCCTTATCGTCATGGGGTATTGGTCAAGCATGCGGTTCTTGGCCCTCATCGACATTCTCAGCCTAACGTGCCGTGTATGGTGGCCGTTGTAGCCGAATACGTCAAATGACTGCCTTTTATGGCGCTTATTCTCCGTCCAGTCGGCATCGGTTATCTCCACTTCGCTAATCTGCGTTACCCTAAACATCAGGTTCTGCTTCTTCTCCAGGTCGTAGGCCCACAGGTAGTTAAAGTACCAGCAGAAATCAAACGGCTCCACAATCCTCTCGCATATGCTGTTGCGCTTGTTTGACTCATACCCGTGCAGAATAACCACCTTGTGCTCCTTGCTTGCCTGCATCAGCTTCATGGCGTTCTGGGCAAACCTCCTCAGGTAGGGTACCTTGGTATAGGCGCTGTTCTCCTTATACTCCTGCAGAATCTCATAGGTGCTGCTGTCTTTGCTGTGCTCCTCCTCATAGGGCATAGCCAGTGCGCCCACGCCGCTGCTGTTCTGCAGCATCATGAAACTCCTGTTCAGCTGCAGGAACTCCTTGGGGAACGACGTAATCCTGTACACAGTGCCGTAAACGGTACTGAGTCCGAATCCCAGATCCCTGAACGTCTCAATGTAACGATAGATAGTCTTAACTCCGGTACCCAGCAGACGTGCCAGGTCCTTAACTGTCTTGTTTCTGTTAAATGTAAGGTAATTGAAAAGAGAGAACAACCTCTCAAATTTACCGTGGTTCATAATATAGTTTTAATTAGGTTATGCAAACAGTCTAATCCGCGTGGCCCGGTTTCATGGTATCGGACATCCATCCGATAATTCTCTTCTTCAGCCAGGACCTACGAAATAGTGTTTAAGGACTAACTCACAAACTCGCTCGCCAGCAAGTCGGTTGCAAATATAGGCCCTCAACCCATACCCGCCAAACTATAACCTAACATTTTTCGTTTAAAATGACGCATTTTCTGCATTTTCTGCACTTTAAACCCCCATTTTTGACCCCTTCGTGCATAATTATAACCTTTCTACACATTATTGTGGGGCCATTTTCGCTATTTATCATTTTTTGCTATCTTCGCGTCCACAAGAACAGAAGAGTGTATGCAGAAGATTCTGGAGTTCCTATGGAAGAACCGTGATGTGGCACTGGCCACCATCGGATATGATGACCGCCCCAAGGTGCGTGTCTTTCAGATCATGGCCATAAAGGATAACAAGCTTTTCTTTGCAACCGGTCCTCATAAGAAAGTCTATGATGAGCTGCAGCAGAATCCTGCAGTAGAGATCCTGGCATACAAGGGTAACATATCCGTCCGCATCAGCGGCAACGCCTCCTTTAAGGTGGATTCCCTAACGCAAGCAAGCATCTACAACAACAGTGATATCCTCAAGCGTCTCTATCGCTGGCCGCAGGATTTAGCCTATTTCAGCGTATCAATAGACTCCCTGGACTACTATGACCTCTCCACCAATCCGCCCACCTTCCGCCACTATGACGGCACTACCGGAGAGTTCCAATCTCTGAACCCCTTCGGTAAGCACTGATTGTCCCAGGGTGGTACCGCCATCACCCCAAGACACACCGTTCCAACTCTCAAACAACAAACTTCATCATTTGCTCTAATACCGCAGAACTGAGCCAACGCAGGGCCGGTACAAACCTTTATCGACCAAACTTTATCCAAAGCTGGCTGAGAGCTTTCCGGGATTGTGAAAAGCGTAAAAGTGACTTATTGGGCATGGTGAAAGACCGCACTAATCCGAAACATCCCAATACGCATCAACTGCCCAACCCAAATCAATCCCGCATCCTACAACTGCACCGTACTGCAGGGCTGGATAAAAACGCGACCCACCCGTAATCACTACGAGTGGGCCGCACCATTGAAAAACACATTGAATCTAACCTAATTGGCAAAGTTCATTATCTGTAGGTTTTTTCATATAGTCCATGCGAAAGGTGTTTAAAGAAATCAGTCTTGATCCAGTCTTTGAAAGTCCGCTCCTTCATACCCATCTCCAAGGCAATCATCAGGCCCTCTGCCGTGGTGAATTGAATCGGCAGCTCTGAATAGACAGATTTCTGTAAGGTGTTCATTGAATCAGTAGGGTCGCGTCTGAACTGGTGGCGTGCCTTGAATGTACAACTCAGATAGTAGGTGCACAGGTCTATTGCTCCCCTTATGGAGTCGGCCGAAACTTCCTTGATTTCATCCTGTCCGCATCCGTACTTCAGGGCCTCAAGGATAATGGAGAACCTCATGCAGTAACGCTCCATTTTGGTGGCAGCCTCTGCCATCCCGTACCTGTCGTGGTCCTTCAGGTCGGCCAGAGAGTTATACCAGTCCAGGTATATTCTGGCTGCATCGTCTGTAAGTCGAATGACCCTCCGCTGTTCATCTATAGGCAGGGTGTAGATGCGTTCTATTATCTCGCTCCAGCGTCTCGGTACCGCGGGGTCCAGCTCCTCCATATTCAGCCTGGGATAGTGCTTTATCTCGGGGTAGGAGAATAGCCAGCGGTCCAGGAATCCGCTCTCTTTCTTACCCTTGGCAAACTCCGGCAGCATACCCGGCTGCAGGGTTCCGATGATGCCTACAAACGTATCCGTGAT
>DBYQ01000001.1:5905-8255 GCA_002310015.1 Bacteroidales bacterium UBA1182 | reverse complement strand
TTCCCGGCACGGTACTTATTGAAATTCCTGATGAATCCCATCAGCTCATCCACATAAACCGCAATGCCGCGTGGATTGGCGCTGAGAGTGCGCATCAGCACCTCCGTAGTGAAATCGGTCATCACCGTCTGCCGGCATTTCGGCTCCACCGGTATCTCACCACGTCCACGCAGCGCGGTTTTCATGGCAGCATCATATTTTGTGTATTCTTCCCTGAACTTCAGCATCTCCCGCGCATCACGCTCATCGATGGGTGTCATCGCAAACTTCAGCGGAGCACTCTTGTTCGTGCCGGGCTTACCAACCAAAGCCATATAGAGGATGGCCTTATCCCTCCAGTTGTTCTTGAACTGCACTTCCAGGCTGTTTCCTATAGCAATGCTGGCCACGAACAGAAGGCTCGATGCAATATGATCCTTCGTGAAGTTTAGGCATCGGTTCGTCTCACTTATGATGTCCTGCACGTGCGGCGGGAACACCTCAACCGGAAAAGGGACCTCATCATAAATCTGATGAATGTTGGGCATAACCCCGTACCGGTGACACATGTAGAAGAAAGACCCCACCTGAACCCGTATCGCCTCAGGGCTCATGCCGTCCCAGATCCTGCGGTTGTTCTCAAAGTCGTATTTGGTGCTGAATATTGAAATCCTGTCAAACCAACTCCAGCCGGATTCAGTGAACCTTCTCAGACTCATCCCAATCTTCAGCCAGTCTGTGTAGTCATCCAGAACCACCTGCTTTCTTTCCCATTCCTTGCAATACGCCTCAATCTTCTGCTTGAGCAGGTCAGTGGGCTTCTCCGCCTTGAACTGTGCGGCTTTCTCCTTTGATACTTTCTCTTGCATCCGGTCGGCTTTATCCAGCTCTTGAACCTTCATGGCCAGCTCATCCTTCACCTCATCCTCGAATCCATCCGGCAGGGTATAGTAGATGCAATGATTGTTATACAACGGCTCATCATCAAACGATATAAACCTGGGGCAGGTCACGTAATAACATTTGTCGTCAAGCTTCAGCCCCAGCTTCAGCATCTCATGCTCCAATGCCAGGCAGTAAAGCTTGTGCTTCTCATAATCCGTGTTGTCGGTAGGAACAATTGCAAAGAACCCTCTCTTGCTGGCTGATAGGCCCACATACCAAACCCAAGGTAGGGCGGCCACCTCGTGCTTCATCTCCTCCACATTATCAACGTGGTCAAAGTCTAGCACAATCAGACCGGTATAATGCTTCAGCTTATCCTTCAGAGAAACCTCCTTAAGCCTTGTATGAAGAGTGCATGATATGGTGGCAAACGGCAGGAAATCGGCCTTGATCTGCCTGCGTTTCTTCTCATCCTCTTCCTTCCAAACCATCTCCAGCTCCGGGATATAACGTGTTCCCAGCTGCAGGAAATCAGTAATCAGAGCCTCCTTGGGGTATCTCACGCACATGTGATATTCTCTGGTCTTATCCTTCTCCTTGTACCCCTGTGACATATACGGGTACTTCTGCTCAAACAGCGAGACATACACACTCGCCGGGTCAAATTCTCTATTCATTGCATTAATCGTCAATTTCATTATTTAAAAGGGCTATTGAGAACGTGGCCGCAAAACTAAAACCCCCGATTGTCAATTTGCGACACAACATCACTTTTTTCACATTATTCATGCGGCATTGTATTTTTTCTTGAACCTGTTTGTATCAACACCCGCAAGCGTGCGCTTCTTGAACATGCCGTCCACCTCTTTTCTGCTGAAGAGTACCCGACCGCCATCCTTGATCTTGGTCAGCCTGCCGTTTTTCACGCGTCTGTCCACGGTCTGTCTTGAAACATAGTACTCCTTCTCAATCTGCTTAAAGGTCATATAGACAGTCTCTTCCTTTTCCTCCTTTGTAACAAGAGTACCGTTTATGGCATCCTGTACGATAGGTACGATAAGTTCCGTCAGGAACGATTTTAAAGTATCTTCCAAATTCATAATAAAGCTGTTAAGATTGAACAATAACAGCTAAGGCCTTAACTGTGCCGATGCAAACCACCGACACCGCAAAAGTATATACCGGAAATCTGTTACAAAAACCTACCCGTGTGTAGTCAAAAACTACTTTGGCCGATGATGACAAACAAAAACAGGGCGCAGAAACCTCTGTGCCCCGATACTCACAATCTCTGCTGTGTAGTTTTTTTGTAGTTTATTTATTGCTGCCGTTTCCTGTCTGTTACACCAATCAGCGGTTTAATTACACCATATATCTCATATTGGTCCATCTCCAGTTTAGGTCCGTTCTGGGTATAGTTCAGCAGCACCGGAGTACCGTCCTTCTTGCAGAATAGGAAAGAGTCGTTCATATCCTTGCAGCTCTT
>DBYQ01000001.1:0-5867 GCA_002310015.1 Bacteroidales bacterium UBA1182 | reverse complement strand
AAAGACACACCGTTCATCACGAACTTCTCAAACTCCTCATCCGTCACACCGGTAAAGAAATGCCGTAGTCTCGATGCGATACCACGAAAAGGATCGTCCAAAGGAGTACCAAGCCCACAGTTCTTCATAACGTATTCTCTAATGGCCGATGCCTCATCTTCCCACTCATACATCAGCACAAGGTACGCACGCGGCAGCCAAGCATCACCAAGCAAACCCTCAACCACACGGGGATATAATACGGTAGCCTCATCAAACTCAAACGCCTTCTTATGGAAACCGCTGCACACCTCCAGCAGCGTCTTAACATCGTTACAAAGCAGGTCATTCTGTATTATAGCGTTCCAATCCTCCCTGATGCAGTCCAGAACCTCGTAGAGCCGTTCCTTCAGTGGGATGATAGAATCCCTGATAACATCCGCTTCATACTTGCATCCGCCAAGCGCATCCCGTTCATCCTCCTCATATCCCACAAACAAAGAAACCGCCGCCATGGCATCAGCCACAGCCGCGGTCATATTGCGTATTTCTTTAATCAACTCGTTTCTCCGCACCATAGTACAGAAACCGCTAATTTCAATTATCGGATGTAATCAGGACTTAAATCGACCGCGAATTTAGCATAATAATTCAATCTATGGCAGCAAAACACATAAAAACACAGAAGCAGGCCCCAAAAGGCCCGCCTCAGTGCATATTCTTGTATGAAAGTTACAGGATGCCGTTTACTTGAAGTAGTCATATTTGTCCACCAGCTTCTCCAGAACCTCAAGCTCGTCAGCCTTGATATATTTCTTCAGGTTCTGAATGGTGGCATGACCCGTAATCTTCATTATGTCATAGAAATCCATACCCGAAAGATACATCAGGGTAGCACCGGTACGTCTTGCCGTGTGCGTATGAACCAGCTCATACTTCTTCTTTATCTCAGACTGCCTCTTGCCGCCCTCAATGTAATCAATCTTGATAGGCTCATCCAATCCGGCCCACTCGGCAATCTTCTTCATGTTGTCATTCACGTTCTGGTCAGAGAGCCTGGGTATGTTATAGTGGTATTTCTCAAAGATGCTGCGCAGCTCAGTGGAGCAGGGGATGTAAACCCTCGCGCCCGTCTTCTTCTGGGTGATAGTCACCACAAGCACCTCCTTTGATTCAATAGCCTCAATCTTCTGGCCGGGATGCTCAGGGTCATCTTTCTCCACCACCTTCTTAATCACATGAGTGTTGATGTCCTGCGGCTTGATATTGTTGTAGTCGGATATACGCTGAGCCGTCCACACACCAACCATAAAGATGTCACGCGCCAGCTCATATCCGGGAGTCTTGCCGCTAAGGTCAACCGCCCTGATCTTTTCCAGGTCATCATGGTTTAGGTATATGGTATCCACCTCAACACGGGCACCCTTGAACATCTTGTTCTTGAAAGCCACATTGCTGTGATACCCTTCAATCTGAGCGGAATTCATAAACGTCTTCAGCCAATTGATGTTCTTTCCTACAGTATTAAGGGCATAGTTCTCATCATTCAGGAATGACAGGTACTTGCGGTAGAAATCCATGTCAATCTCATCAAAGTCATAGGTATGCTTTTCCTTCTTCTCAAAGGCCCTCAGATGGTCAATGGCCTGCTTGATGCTGGTAAGTGAACCTTGCGTATAGACAGTGTTCTTCTCCGTCAGTCGGATGCCGGCTTTGGCATCGACGTAGAACTGGTCCACATACTTTTTGAAAGTCATCCTCTTGGCATAAGCCTCTGCCGCCAGCCGTTCCTCCTCCTCACGTTTCTCCTGTGCAATCTCTCTCTGGAATGACACCTTGTAAATAATGTCATGCACCATCTGGTTATCCAGGGCCACGCCATTATCAATCTTCTGGGTCAATGCCATAAAGAGATCATCAACAGTATTCAGCACTCGCTGTACGGATTCATTCGTCCGGTACTGCCGCATGTAAGAGGGGTTGTTCCTACGCTCCCAGATATTGGGTTCAATGTAAAGGTTAGTACCTTGCTTTACATCAATCTGGAGCTTTCTACTCTGGACTCTAACCACAATCTGTGATTTTCCGTCCTTAATTGTACTCTTCAAAGAGAAATTTACAGCCATAAATATTGGGTTTTAAGTATCTGTAGCAAAGATAATAATAGTTTGTGAAACTTTCCTACATCTTTCCTACATTTTTTCAACAAGTTGAAACATTTTGCAACATCAAATTGTCGTAATTCATTGAAAAATAGTACACTTACGCAAACCCCATGTACCACCAATATCCACCATATAGACCCATACGCACCGCAAAACCCGCTTCAGAAGTGCTTCTGAGGCGGGTTGGTTATTTTATCGGTACCAAATCAGTACCAAAATTTTCATTTGCGACTATCATTTTTATCATCTGATATCATATGTTGTTCTATATATATATGATGGTCAGAACTATATCTAATGGCAATTTAATATGATTTGAGTAAGAAAGACATGTATAGAGGCAGAGTGAGCGTTGCACCGCTACGTCCTACATTGTATTTGCCAAGTTTAATAGCGCTATTCACATGATATACAGCATTGTTTTTCAGAATAGTTTTTGTACTCTTAATATTCCCTGTGTTAGATTTCACTTCAACCAATGTACATTCTCCCTTGTATCGCATAAGGAAATCAACTTCGAGTCCAGAATTCTTGTGGTAATAGTACAGGTTACGTCCCATTTTTGAAAATACATCGGCAATAATGTTTTCAAAAATTGCTCCCTTGTATCCCAATAGGTTCCCTTGCAAAACATCAGCCTGGGTTCCTTGTTCCAGCATGGAAAGAAAGAGCCCTGAATCACGCATGTAAACCTTGAATACATCTTCCTCTGCATTTCCGTCCAAGGGTAACTCGGTTTGAGTAAGATTGTAGCAACGTGTTATTATGCCAGCGTCTTCTATCCATTGCAGACAACCCAGATATTCTGACGCTCGGGCTCCTTTGCGAATCGTAGCATATTGGAACTTTTTATTTTCCTTGGCTAACTGGCGGGGTATGGACTCAAAACACTCACGTATCTTTGACTTGTCAACATCGTCGGCATATTTTACCATATCATCCTTGTACTCATTCATTATGATACGTTGAACTTGGAGTACCTGATTAATGTCGTGTGTCTGGAGAAAAGTACCTACAGCCTCCGGCATTCCTCCCACAACAATATATTGAAGGAAAAGGTCATTCAGGCGTTGGTGGATTGCTTCAGGAACAACAGTTTCCTTTTCCAAGCATTCTTGAAGTTTATTTATTATTTCAGTTGGAATGCTGTTGGCCCATAGAAATTCCTCAAAATCCAACGGATTCATATCCACAATAGTTTCATAGCCTACCGGTACAGAAGTGCCTTTTTCTTTATCATCCCCTTTCTTTTTTTTGCTTCCGTATCCGCTTACTCCTAGCAGTGATCCTGTGCATATCACATCATACCTACCGTCTGTCTTGAAGAATTTTAGTGCAGTGCGTGCTTCGGGGCACTCTTGCAACTCATCAAGTATAAGACATGTTTTACCTGGAACAAAAGTCGTACCAGGAATCAAAGCTGTGATATACATGACAATGTCATCTACTTTTTTTGAGCCTTGGAAAGCAGTCTTAGCATTAGGCTGTTCAAAAAAGTCTATATAGACTGTATGTTCATAGTTTTCTTCTGCAAAATGCTTAACAGAGAAGGTCTTTCCACATTGTCTTACACCTTTTATAACCAATGGCTTCCTCAAAGGGTTTCTTTTCCACTCTTTCAGTACTATCTCAATCTTTCTTTTTAGCATATCACACTTTTTCGAGGGAGTTTTCGACGCAAATCTACACTTTTTCAAGTGACTTTTCAAGTAACTGTTACTTTTTTACATCTTTTTTCCACCATATCGTAGTCTTTGTATCATACACAACTCAGAATCGACAAATAGCAACCATACTAACTATCGCGTAGAATCATCTCCAAACTCTTAACGCCCAACCATAATCCCCGTTAATGGCTTTTTTCAAAATATTTGTTCAAACTAGACGCATTTTGAGTATTTTGCAGTCTTATTATAGGAAGGCAAGATAGAGTGATGAGTAAAACCTTTCTTTCTGAGAAAGAGCTTGTGTCGGGGTGCATCCATAAGGACAGGGATGCGCAAGGGGAGTTGTATGCCAGATACGCCTCCAGACTCTATACGCTCTGTCTCAGATACATTGAGGATACTGAACAGGCACGTGACCTGATGCATGACTCAATAATAAAGGCCTTGGATAATATCAGGTCTTTCCGTAATGACAGAGATGGCTCACTATATGTTTGGCTTAGAAAGATTACCTTGAATCTGATCTTTGACACGCTTAGGCAAAACACAAGGTTCAGGGAGATCTCAATTGAATTGGTAAGTGATGGTGATCTGCAGAGCGTGGAAGAGACTGATGATGAACCGGCACAGGAAATACCTGAAAGTGTTTTTAAACAGGTAATTTCAACGCTCACCCCTGTACGTCGCGCCGTTTTCAATATGTATTACATAGATGGATTCAGTCACAAGGAGATAGCAAAGGCGTTGGACATAACAGAGAGAGGCTCAACCTCCATCCTTGCCAAAGCCCGCGCCAGCGTGCGGAAAGCCATTACTGATTATCTTAAAGCAACAGGACAATGACAGACTGGAAGGTACAAAAGACAATAGACTATCTCGCTAACCTGAATGTTGGGTTACCTGATACAGACTGGGATGATTTCCTCTCCAGGAAGTCCGCCCATGACCTTGCCGTTAAGCGCGGCCGCCGTTTCCTGACTGCCGTCATATCCGTTCCCGCAGCAGCCGCAGTCCTGCTGCTGATGTTCCTGCTGCCAATAAACAGAACTCCCGCCGACCAGACCGCACAAAATAATCCGGAGCCTCCACAAGAGGAGCTGCAAGCCACGACAGACAGCATATCCAACCCCGTTGATAGCGTGATTGATATCATTGCAGAACCGGTACCCGTTAAAAATAAAGTTGCAATGACGTCTGTAGCAACTCCTGTACGTATGTCCAATGATACCGTTTCTTTTAATCAAGACACTTACAGGCAACAGCTTGACTCAATGTTAGTCCGGAATAACAAGACTAAAGAAGAGCTGGATAGTATCACGGCCGATATGATGGAGAGAGTCACGGCCTATGAACAGACAAAGGAAACGGAAAATGCTAATGTTAGAATTGGATCATTAGAAATCACAACGGGTGCTACAGGCGAAAAGCCACTTTCTGAATCCCATCTTAGTTTTGGAGGTTCGGGCAGCTTCGGAGGATTCGGTGGTTTTGGTGGTTCCGGTGGTTTTGGTGGGGTTTTATCAGAATCTCCTCTTAAATTAAGTATTCCGGCTGAACATGAATATGATGGAATAACCTATTGTGAAAGGGTAGGAACTAAGGTTACAGATTATGAAATTGCCAGAGTAATAGCCAGGGCACCTGGGCCTGATGTTGATAAGGATAATCTGGAGAACAATAGGGTTTACAGGGTTAAGAATTATCCTGACCTGGACTATGTATGGGATGTGTTCCAGGTGGATATTGATAAAAAGGACACTATTCTTAAGTCAATTCAGATGGCTTTGTTCATTCCCCACAATTTTGATTTTGTACCCTCAAAAGAGGACAGCATAAATATTGTCATGGCCAATCTGAATAAGGTGTTGGTAAAGAACTATGGTGAGTCTATAGGAGGTTCAGTATGGCGTACAGCAACTGGTGTAGATATTATTTTATCAGCCGGAGCGGTAAATATCAATACCCGTGACCGTTATCCCGACTATCTGCTTGAAGGTCACGGGTCATCAGACGGATATATCATAACCATTCAGTGCATCAAGGCCGATTGCAACGG
>DBYQ01000021.1:9711-16861 GCA_002310015.1 Bacteroidales bacterium UBA1182 | reverse complement strand
CAGACACACTTTTTGGAACACTATCAATGGCACAGGGGGACTGTCCCTTTTGGGTCATTCTAGATATTGCATTATTCTTCCGCTGATCTGAAGGAGGGAGATCTCGCAGACTTTGGTGTCGTATTGGGCTTGGAGGAGGCTCTCCTCGGCATCAAGGAGGGATTTCTGTGCTTCACGCATCTCAAGGCCGGACAGGTTACCCAGCATGTAACGCTCCTGAGCTATCTCCATAGTCTCCTGGGCGGTTTTGAGGTTCTGCTCCTGGAGTTCAAGCAGCATAAGGTTGTTCTGATATGCCTGCCAGAAATCATCCAGATTGGCGCGGAGCTGGAGCTCAAGCTGTTCAACGGTGATATCGGCTGTGAGTTCATCCAGACGGGCGTTGCGCTCCTGTACACGCTGTTTACCTGTAACCAGGTTTATACCCATTGTGGCACCGAAAGAGGGGCCCCAGTTGGTGCGCTCCGTGTAGGTGCTGTTGCCGTAGATGTTATGTGACAGGCCGTATGATGCATTTACCTTAAGATACGGATAGTTGCGGGCCTGAACGGTGCGGCGGTCCAGCTGTGCCAGCGTACGGTTACTCTCGGCACGCAGTAATGATGCATTGGTCTTCATCATATCCTCGTAG
This sequence comes from Bacteroidales bacterium UBA1182, assembly GCA_002310015.1. Classification (GTDB taxonomy): domain Bacteria; phylum Bacteroidota; class Bacteroidia; order Bacteroidales; family Bacteroidaceae; genus Colenecus. The sequence goes on along the minus strand of DBYQ01000021.1, from coordinate 16,230 downwards.
AGAGACTCGTAGTCAAGTCCTGTAAGCAGGTTGATGGCTGTATCAGCAGCTACATGTCCTGAACGCAGGTCATGGTTTGACATGAGGCGGTTGATGCGTATGTTGGCCGATGCCACAGACTCGTGCTGCTTGAGGCTTTTTGCGCTGTCTGAGTTGAAATAAACCTGTGCCTGCTGCATCTCAAGACGGGAATTGCCACCCATGTCGTAGCGTTCACTGCTTATGCGCAGACGTTCCTTGGACAGGGCAGCTGCATACTCCAGATTCTTAAGGTGTATGGTCTGTTTGACCAGATTGTAGTACTCTGTAGTGAGGCTTGCTATATAGTCCTCAATCGTGATGCGGGTCTGGATTGCACCCTGGTTGTGCAGTTCATCCAGGCGGCTGCGTGTGGCCTGTATGCTGAATCCGTCAAAAACGGTCCAGTCAGCACGGATCTGGGCGCTGAGGGTGTGGTCCAATACATTGCGGTTAGAGACAGAAGAACCATCAGAGGCAAGAGTGGCATCATTGCTGGAAAGCGATCCTGAGTAACTGCCTGTAGCGCTGACTGTGGGTGAACCTCCGGCATAAAGCCAGGAATCATTGTTGGCGGCTTTCTCCTCAGAAATATTGACCAGTTTTATCTGATAACTATCACTGATACCTTTTTCAAGACAATCCTTAAGAGTCATGATCTGGGCTGATGTTCCCAGACTGACAGACAAGGCTGCAATAGCCAGTGTTATTCTATGTGGTTTCATTCCTTTTTCTTGCGGGTTTTACGGTCAGTTGAAATGTAGCTGTATATGGCAGGTACAATGTACATGGTAAAGAATGTGGATATAAGCATACCGCCTACAACGGCTGTACCCATAGCCACACGTCCGGCGCTTCCTTCACCGTGGGCGAACATAAGCGGCAGCAGACCCAGCATGGTTGATGTACTGGTCATGAGGATAGGTCTTAGACGCTGTATTGATGCATCACGGATAGCTATGAACTTGTCAATTCCGGCCTCCTGTTTCTGGTTGGCAAACTCCACTATCAGGATACCGTTCTTGGCCACAAGTCCTATCAGCATTATTATGCCAATCTCACTGAATATGTTCATTGTCTGAGCCCCTCCGCGCAGGAATACAAGTGCTCCGAACACAGCCAGAGGCACGGTAATCATAACTATGAGCGGATCCTTGAAACTCTCAAACTGTGCAGCCAGGATCAGGTAGATAAGCAACAGTGCCAGACCGAAAGCGAACAGCAGACTGTTGGAGCTCTCGCGGAAATCCTTTGACTCACCGGTAAGTGCGGTGCGGAAGGTATCATCCAGAGTCTCCTTGGCAATTTTGTCCATCTCGTCAAGAGCCTGTCCAAGAGTGTAGCCTTTACCCAGTCCGGCCGATACGGTGGCCGATACAAAACGGTTGTAACGGTACAGGCGGGGTGGTGCGATATCCTCCTTAAGATCGACTAGATTTTCCATCTGTATCATGCTGCCGTTTCCGCTACGCATGTAGATGGACTTGAGGGCCTGGGTGGTGTTACGCTGCTGACGGTTAATCTCACCAATTATATCATACTGTTTTCCGTTCATGTAGAGGTAACCCATACGCTGACCGCTAAGTCCCCATTGCAGGGTCTGCGCAATGTCACGGGTGCTTACGCCAAGCAGGTTGGCCTTCTCTCGGTTGATTGATATGCGGACCTCAGGCTTGGAGAACTTAAGGTCAGCATCAGCCATCTGGAAGGCGGGGTTCTCATTTACGCGGGCCAGGAATGTGGGCAGCACATCCTGCAGCTTCTCGATGTTGGTAGCCTGCAGAACGTAACGAACCGGCATACCGCCTCGGCCGCCTGCAAATGACGACTGCTGCTGCACGAATGCGCGGGCGTCGTTCTCACGGCGTACTGCGGCGCTCAGCTTTTCAAACACCTCCATCTGCGAGTAGCTGCGCTCGTTAATGTCCTTGAGGGTAATCTGAATGTTACCGCCTCCCGATGATACTCGTGCGGTCACGAACTTGGCATCGGGCATAAGTGAATCGACCACATCGTTTATGCGCTCGGTGTAGTCACGCATGTACTCATAGGTTACGCCCTCGGGGCCCTGGGTGCGGACTGTCACCTGTGAACGGTCTTCCATTGGAGCCATCTCAGACGGGGTCTTGGTCCACATCCAGACTGCTGCTCCCAGCGCCAGCACCATGGTGACTATTGTTATCCAGCGGTTACGCAGGATGAACTCAAGGCTCTTGCTGTAATACTTGTTCATGCCATCAAAGAAAGGCTCTGACCATGCGTAGAACGCATTCTTCTTTTCACGCTTTACCAGAATCTTGGTAGAGAGCATTGGGGTGAATGTGAGGGCAGCAAAGGTGGATATCACCACAGCGCCTGCAATCACGAATGCAAACTCGCGGAACAGACGGCCCGTCTGGCCCTGCATGAATACGATAGGTACGAATACGCAGAGCAGTGTGATTGAGGTCGATATGATGGCGAACAGGATCTCGCGCGAGCCGTCTATGCCGGCCTGAAGTGGGGTCATGCCCTTTTCTATTCGGTTGTAGATGTTCTCGGTCATCACTATGGCGTCATCGACCACAAGTCCTACCGATAGTACCACCGCAAGCATGGAGAGCACGTTGATACTGAATCCCAGCATGTACATTACAAAGAATGCACCTACAATTGATACAGGGATTACAAGGCAAGGAATAAGTGTTACACGCCAGTCACGCAGGAACAGGAATATTATGAGTATAACCAGGATGAATGCCTCATACAGGGTGGTCTTTACCTCATTGATACTGGCGCGGATAAAGCGGGTGTTGTCAAATCCGTACTCGTAACCCACGTCCTCTGGGAGGTCCTTTTCCATGAGTTTCATGCGGTCATAGACGGCGTTGGCTATGTTGATGTGGTTGGCACCGGGCTGGGGGGTAACCGCCACACCAACCATGGGGATGCCGTTCATCTTCATGTAACTCTTTATGTCGCGGGGGCTCAACTCGGCCTGACCTACGTCGCTGAAACGGATTACCTTGGTGCCGTCATGCTTTATTACCAGGTCGTTGAACTCCTGGGTGGTGTGCATCTGGCCCAGGGTGCGTATCTCAAGCTCGGTGGTATTACCTTCAATTGTACCTGAAGGCAGTTCCACGTTCTCCTTGTCAAGGGCATTCTTTACGTCCATTGGGGTTATGCCGTAACCTGACATCTTTACTGGATCAAGCCACAGACGCATGCAGTAACGCTTCTCACCCCATATCATTACGGAGCTTACGTCCTGGATGGTCTGGAGTTGCTCCTTTACCACAAGGTCTGCCAGTTCGCTGAGTTCCAGTAGGGAGCGCTTATCGGAGTGCAGGGCCACCATAAGGATTGGCATTGCGTCGGCATCGGCCTTGGATACCGTGGGGGGATCGCAGTCGCGGGGCAGCATTCGCTGGGCGCGCGATACCTTGTCACGCACGTCATTGGCGGCGGTCTCAAGATCAACAGAGAGCTCAAACTCTACGGTTATGCGGCTGCTTCCGTACTGGCTGACCGATGAGAGCGAGCGGATACCGGGGATTCCGTTGATCTGCTGCTCCAGAGGCTCTGTAATCTGATTCTCAATAACCTCAGCGTTGGCTCCAGGGTAAGAGGCCGATACCGATATGATTGGGTTATCTACTGATGGGTACTCGCGCACACCAAGGCTGGTGTAACCTACGATACCGAACAGTATTATTATGAGCACCAGTACTGTTGCAAGTACCGGGCGTCTGATACTAAGTTCAGAGATGTTCATGGGTGCGGCAGGATTATTTCAGTTCAACCCTCATTCCGGTACGCAGCTGCATTGTACCGCTGGTAATTACTGTATCGCCTACGTTCAGGCCGCTCAGTACCTGTACCATGGCATCGGTACGCAGACCCTTGGTAATCTCCTGCGGGATGGCCTTGCCGGCCTTGTACAGGAACACCTTGTCAATGCCCATCTCGGATATGATTGCCTCACTGGGAACAGCCAGGGCGTTATCGAATGTGCGTGTGTTCAGGGTTACGCTTACATATCGGCCGGGAACCAGCTTGCCGCCGGCGTTGTTGTAAATGGCGCGGACCAGATAGGTGCGGGTGCCCTGGTCAACCTTTGAGTTGGTGGCGTACACCTGTGCGGGGAATACCTCATCAATGCCCTCGACCGTGAAGGTCAGCTTGGCACCGTTCTGAAGCACGCCGGCGTAACGCTCCGGTATTGCAAACTCAACTTTAAGTTTCTCGGTGTTGGTAAGTGTAGCCACGTTGATGCTGGGTGATGCATATGCACCTACGCTCACTTGACGCAGGCCGATGATTCCGTCAAACGGTGCCTTGAGCTCAGTCTGGTCCAGCTTGGCTTTACATTCCTCTATATCGGCCTGCAACTTGTTGAAGTTGGCCTCGGCTTCCTGGTATGCCTCCTTACTTACGGCCTCTTTCTCGTAGAGCGCTTTCTGGCGGGCCAGACGGTCCTCAGTTGACTGATACTGGGCCTCAAGCTTCTTGAGCTGTGCTTGGAGAGGGGCATCGTTTATCTTGGCCAGAACCTGACCTTTCTTTACTTTGCTGCCCTCCTCAAAGAAAATACCGGTAATCTTGCCCGATGTCTCGAATGATAGGTTCACCTCCTCATTGGGGATGAGGCTACCGCTGATGTTGATTCCGTCCACAAGTTCTGTGGGCTGCATAATCACGTGACGCACCAGTAAGGTTTGGCCGCCACGGCCCAGTGCCGCTGCCGGGCCTCCCATTGCTCCGGGCATAGGACCAGCAGGAATATCACTGTTTTTCTTAGGTTTGAAACTGATAATGCCCCATACTGCAAGGCCTATCACGATAACGGCAATAAGCACACGTTTGGTTGTCTTATTCATATTGGATTGAAATAGTATTTCTATTAAACGCGCAAATTTACAGAATTGACACCTTTTTATTCCGCGCGCCCGTACTCGTTAACGTTTTTTAAGTGGTAGAGGGAGGGGCACAAAAGGGACTGTCCCCCTGTGTTAAGAATGCATCATCCGATGGTGAGCTCTGAGCTGAATCCGTTGAGTTCAATCAGGTAGGGGGCATCGGGGGTGACGGTTACGGAGTCAGCGGTGATGAGGCGGGTGTTGAGGCCTCGGCAACGGGTGCGGATGTCCGTGCCTGCAGGTATGATAAGGTGCGATACTGATCCGGTCTGATTCACGGAGATGTCGCCGTCAAGGGTGTTGCAGGTGATCTGCATATCCTGGCTTCCGGTTATATCGACTGTGCCGTGTACATCATCAATTGTCATTTCACGGGCGTTGGTGTCAAGTTCTATCAGCTGGGCGGTTATCTGACGGACGGTCATATGGCCGGTCTTGGCCGCCACCTCTATTGATTTGATATATTTTTGGGGTAGGAGCACCTCAAGTGAGAGTGATTTGCTGCAGAGCGTCTTGGCAAGGCTGGTGCGGATATCCACGTCAAATGAGCGGCCGCTGTCATCGGCCTTTACCTTGAAGAGTTTGTCAAGGTCCTTTATTTCACGTGAGCCGGCGTAAAGCTGCAGTTTCTCACCATCGTATGCACGTATGGTAAGGTCCGCGCTTGCGTACAGGTTCATGTCAAACTTGCAGAGCCTGTCGATGTCATACTCAACGTGGCTCTCGTAGAGGAAACGCTTGTCGGCTACGGCTTTCTCCTGCGCCATAAGCTCATCAAGCGTGATTGAAAAGAGGTTGGAGAGCGCTACAAGATTGTAGATGTCAGGCAGACCGTCGCCGCTTTCCCATTTGGTAATGGCCTGACGTGATACGTTGATTTTCTCGCCCAGCTGCTCCTGTGAGAGCCCGGCGTTCTTTCTTAATGTACGGATTTTTTCTGATAGTTTCATAACCTTGGTTTTTGCTGCAAAATTACCTCCCGCCTGTATGCTGTACAAGCATCAGAGCATTACATAGTCCTATATGAATGCTACTTTCCGTAGCAAATATACAATTATTCGGAATGCAACGCAAAGTAGCAGGATTAAATCCCGATGTAAACTTTGCTTTCTTGTGCAGAACTGCGTGCCACCATACTTTTGCGGCAAAATTTTAGAACAATGAAAAAGCAAATCACATTAATCGCGCTGTCAATAATGAGCACAGCGATTCAGGCACAGATCATTCGCGGCACTATCAGGGATGCCGTAACAACCCAACCCATTCCTTTTGCTACAGTCCTGTTAACAGGTGAGGATAAGGGGTGTGCGGCCGATGCAAACGGTCAGTTCATAATAGACAATGCCGCCTTGGGCCGACACACGGTTCAGGTAAGCAGCCTGGGTTATGAATCGGCCATATTTAAGGAGGTTACGGTTGTGAGCGCCCGCGAGACGGTGCTGGATGTTGAACTCAGAGAGTCAGCCGAGATGCTGGATGCGGTGGATATCCGCCCCGTTATTTATAAGGAGTCTACGATAAACAGGATGGTGGCAGTTGGAGGCCGTATGTTCTCAGTTGATGAGGCGGCCCGATATGCGGGCGGTTTTGATGACCCGGC
>DBYQ01000021.1:0-9670 GCA_002310015.1 Bacteroidales bacterium UBA1182 | reverse complement strand
ATCTCTATCCACGGCAACGCACCTCATCTGCTGTTGTGGCGTCTGGAGGATGTGGAGATTCCCAATCCTAACCATTATGCCGATATCTCCGTGCTGGGCGGCGGAATATTCTCATCGCTGAGCGCGCAGGTTATAGGCAATTCTGATTTTCTGTCATCGGCCTTTCCGGCTGAGTACAGCAATGCCGTATCGGGTGTCTTTGACATGAAGATGAGGACTGGTAATGCCAGCAGCCGTGAACATACGTTCCAGGTGGGTGTAGGGGGCATCGATTTGGCATCAGAAGGACCTATAGGAGGTAACGGGGCATCATACATTGTCAACTACCGATACTCCATGACCGGGCTGATTGACCAGCTGGGGCTGATTGACATGCAGGACCAGAACCTGCATTATCAGGACCTTAATTTCAAGGTCAGCATGCCTGTGAAGGAACGTGCAAACGTGGCTCTCTGGGGCACCGGATTCATTGACCGGTTTGACTCTTATACACCTGTTGACCAGCGCAAATACCGCAAGGATTATATGCAGTCCTACTCCAATCAGCTTATGGGGGCTGCGGGGCTCTCTTACACTCAGGGACTGAACAATGGACAGATCAAATCTGTCATCGCGGTGACTGCGTTCGGTGACAGCAACGGCGAGGATTGGCTGGATAATCAGGATCAGGCCAGCCCGCATATGGTCCTGTCACATGATTACACCAATCTGATAGCCAAGACCACATACACTCGCAAGTGGAACCCTGAGGTGACTACGCAGCTTGGGGCGCAATATACACACATGTTTTACGATATGAATATGACTATGGCGCAGTCAATGGGAGCCAGTCTTATGCCTGTATATGACGGTAAGGGTAACAGCGGCCTGATGATGGCGTTCGTGTCAAACTCCTGGCGTCCGTCAAGGGACTGGACTGTAAACCTGGGGCTGAACGGGCAGTACATGAGTCTGAATGGTGCCGGAGTGGTTGAACCGCGTGTGGGCCTTACTTGGAACCCCTCTGAGTCCATGAGTCTGAGTCTTGGATACGGATTGCATTCAAGGGCAGAAAAGACTGATGTATATTTTGTGAATACCGGGGGCGGATATGTAAACAAGGGGTTAGGCTTCACCAAGGCGCATCACTTTATGCTCTCATGGAACTGGAATCTGTCTGAGAATCTGCATCTTAGGGTGGAGCCGTATTTCCAGCATCTGTTTGATGTTCCGGTTGAGGAGGGTACATCATACAGCGTACTTAACCGCACGGAGTTCTTTCTGGATAAGGAACTGGTAAATAAAGGGCTTGGCCGGAACTACGGCATTGACGTGACTCTTGAGCGCTATCTGGATCAGGGCTGGTACGGCATGATAAGCTCATCAGTCTTCAAGTCCAAATATTGTGGCGGCGACGGAGTTTGGCACAGCACCCGATATGACCGCGGGTTCATCATCAACGGGCTCATCGGTAAGGAGTGGTCTTTTGACGGCGGCCGGAAAGTGTTGTCATTAAACCTCAAGGCAACATATCAGGGTGGCGACAGGACATCGGCCGTGAATATTGATGCAACTCTGGCTGATCCATCTCATACCGTCCGATACATTGATTCTGATGCATACTGCAACCAGTACGACCCCATGTTTATCCTTCACTACACGGCATCGTACCGCATAAACAGACCGCACTGCTCACATGAGTGGTCCATAAAGCATGTCAATGCAACCGGCACCCTCAGTTATTACGGGCATGAGTTCAATGAACTTACCGGCCAGATTGAACCGGGTGCGTTCACATTCTCTCTGCCCAACCTCGCCTACAAACTCTGTTTTTGAGTAAAATGATACAATTGGGGTCTGACCCCTTTTGTATCATTTTTGAAAAAAGTACCAAAGGGGTCTGTCCCCAATGGTACTATTTTTGCTATATTTGAGGCAGATTATAAGAACCAATTATGAGAAAACTGTTTTTGCTTGCAGCGTTTGCTGTTTCATTCCTTTGCCAGGCAGGTGCACAGTCTGATGTTTTTGAGGTGAAATCACCTGACAAGAAGATCTGTTTCAGCCTTAAGAGTTCTCCGCTTTTTAAACTTACATATAAGGTTTCTATAGCAGGAAAGGATGTTATTGACTGGTCTCAGGTGGGTTATACGCATAGTGCTGACAATGCGTGTGATGTTGCCTCCCTTATGGCTTTATCGGAGGAGACAGGACCAACATTGGTTGTTTGGAAACCGCTGTGGGGAAAGCGTTCGGAGGTTAAGGATGTTTATAACTCCCGTACATTTCAGATTTCTACAGCATCATCGCCTGCAGGTATATTCACTATGGAAGTGCGTGTATATAATGACGGTGTGGCATTCAGGATGAAGCCGGTCAGAGCCATGAAAAATGAGGTGTCTGATCTATATGAGCACACGGATTTTTCTTTTGCCGGTGATTATACTGCCTGGTACTATAACGGTGAACGCCATAATATAGGTCCTGAGAAGTTGTCCGATGCTAATGGAGAACGCTTGCCGATAATGATTATCAAGGCGGCCGATGACCTGTATATGGGCTTGCATGAGGCAGATTTGAGTGCCGAAGGATGGCCAATGAGGCTGCGTTCGGAGAGCGGCTCAACCAAAATGAGCATTATTCCTGAGAAGAGTGTGCTGCCGCCTGCTGTCGATGATGAGTTTACTGGTGCGTGGCGTGTGCTGATGATTGGTAAGACTCCTGGTGATCTGGTGGATTCTCATCTGATTGAGTTGCTTAATCCGGAGCCGGAGGGTGATTTCAGTTGGGTTCGTCCGGGCGTTTATCTTTGGGACTGGCGTATTGACGGCGCTGTCTGGGAGGGTTACCATTATGGCATGAATTATGATTCTTGGACCCGTATGATTGACTTTGCCGCTGAGCAGGGATTCCAGGGTCTGGTGCTCGATGCCAACTGGTACGGTCCGGAGTTTGAGAAGGATTCTGATCCTACCAAGGGTGACAAGGCACGTGATGTTCAGCGCATCATACAATATGGTAAGGGCAAGGGTGTGGGCGTATGGCTCTACCTGAATGATGTGGCCGGCACAAACTATCCCATTGAGGAGACACTGGCTCAGTATGAGGAGTGGGGTGCAAGTGGCGTAAAGTACGGTTTTATGAACGGTAATCCGCAGGAGAAGAACCGCAAGACCCAGGAGATTACGGCTCTTTGCGCCAAGCATCATCTGATGGTTGACTATCATGACTATCCGGTGCATCCGTTCGGTCAGATGCGCACATATCCCAATGCCGTCACCCGTGAGTACTGCAAGGCTCAGTTGGACGGCCGGCAGATATTCCAGCCCAAGACATTCGTAACATCGGTCTTTGTCAATATGGTGGCAGGGCCTATTGACCAGAATAACGGATTCCTTGAATTGCATCAGGGCCGTACTACACGTAAGGACAATAATCAGGAGGTACCGAGTACTGTAACGGGTGAGATTGCACGTACGCTGATTACCTGGTCTGGTGCAACGGTTATTCCCGATATTCCGGAGTATTATTATAAATATCCGCAGTTGCTGGAGTTTCTGAGTGCAGAGAAACAGCCCTGGCAGGAGAGCATCACTCTGGCCGGTGAGATTGGTGAGTATATTGTCATGGCACGACAGAATGCTGACGGTGACTGGCTGATAGGTGCCGCTACGAATGAGGATGCCCGTACCCTTAGCGTACCCCTGAGTTTCCTTGGTAAAGGCAAATACACCGCTACGGTAAATTCCGATGCGGAGGATACTCATTACCGTACCAACCGTGAGACCTTCAAGACTGAGGCTCCGCAGAAAGTGAATAAGAAAACAGTATTGGAACTGAATCTTGCTCCGGGTGGCGGTGCCTGCGTGCTGATACGCAGATGACGCATTATGGAAACTTTAGTATATCTTTGCGGAAATTAGTATAATACTGTTATGAATCTTAAACAGATATGTGCTGCCACCTGTATGGTGCTTGTTCTGGGCGGTTGTGAGGAAACTCTGCCGGAAGACGGTGCACCTATGTCTGTCAGGGTTTATGGCATTTCAGGAAAGAGTGATCTTACTCCCGGACTTAAACTGGGTTTGTTTGTAGGTGAACCGGTAGGGATAGATAATGTTCCTATGACTGTTTCAGGCAATGGAGTGGGAATGCTTGACAGGGAGGTGAAATGGAAGTTTAACCAGTCATCATCATCTCGTTTTTTTGTATATTCTCCTTATAGTGATTCTCTTTTGGAACGGCAGTTTGTGAAAATAGATTATCCTACCGACCAAAGCACTGAAGAGAAGTTTCTTGCAGCAAATGTGCTAACCGGCAATGCGTCAGCCAGTCCAAGGAATACTGCTGTTGAAGTGACTCTTACCCATGCCATGACAGCTATGACTGTGTCGTTTGAGAATCGCACAGGTGAGAAAATCATATCTATGGAGATAACAGGTCTAATGACGAATGGAATAATTGACGTCGCTTCTGGTGAGGTTGAGACTACTGGTACAAGTGGTACAATTACTCCTCTGCGCTCAACAGATGATACAGAGGCTTTCTGCTTTTTATATTTGCCCCAAATAGGTACGCCTACATTTAATCTGAAAATGGAATCAGGCAAGAGTATAATAATTACGTTCGATAATCCTTTTGAAAAATCTGTTGGTAAAATTATTCGTAAAGAGGGTATAATTCTTAGAAGTAATATGCTGTCACAGGAAAAACAGATACTTTCCATGGAGGGGGCTAATATTACCCAATGGCCAGAAAATGGTATACCTGTGTTTCCTTTATACAGAGAATCCATAGTTAGCGTCTTTGCCGGTAAAAATGCGTATGGGTTGTATGACCTGTCTCAACCTGATACCATTATTTATGCTTTTTCAGGGAAGGAAAACCAGATGCAACTCTCTGTAAGGCAATATGTGACAGAACGTTCGTTCCAACAGGCACATACTGCCAGCGGGGAGGTTCATTATTTTTATGTTTATAATTGTCCGTCAGTACCAATAGTAGAACGTATTTATACTGTGGCATTCAATGTGATGGGAAGGTCTGAACAAAAGAGTTTTACAAAATCATTGAAATGTGTTAAAGTAGATGGTGAGTCAGCATGGCTGATGGATGAGACATGTACTGTAGGCGTAATTATGGCATTATGAGGAAGAGCGGTATTTTAATTCTATTGCTTTGGGCAGTTGTTCAGTGTTCTATCGCTGCTGTGGTTACACAGGAGAGCGCCGCCCGTTATGCCGGTATTTTTATGGGCATGAACTCAATTCCTGTTGCTGAGAATTTTGCTATGCAGAGATCCGCAAGCCGTGGTGGTATACAGGAACCTGAATATTATGTTTATAACAACCCTGACGGAGGTTGGGTTATCATTGCTGCCGATGACCGTATAACACCGGTTTTGGCTTATTCGGATAATGGCAGATTTGAAATAGATGCGGATATGCCAGACAATCTGACGGCTTGGATGAATGATTTGGCTCAGACTATTGATCTGGTACGTGGCTCAGATGAGGTACCATCGGAACAAGTGACTTCAGCCTGGAGCGTTTTGCGCAGTTTGGGCACAAATCCTGAAAGTTCTAAAAAAATAATTAAAACGGCAGTATGGGATCAGAATGATCCGTATAATATTTATTGTCCCATTGTTACTGGTGAAACCCAACCTTCTGCCGCAGGGTGTGTAGCAACGGCAATGGCTATTGCTATGAGACATAATAATTGGCCAAATAAAGGTAAGGGTGTAATAGGAGGCTATAGAACTGCTTCACGTTTTTATTATATCAGTTCGTATTCCATTGATGACAGAGTATATGACTGGAGTAAAATGCCTTTGACTGATGGCGCCCAAGAAGAATGGACATCAGATCAGGAACAGCAGGTTGCACAGCTTATGTATGATTGCGGTGTAATGGTTAAGATGGATTATACAGGCATGGAATCAAGTGCCAGTTTTTTCAAAATTCCGGAGGCAATGAAGGAATATATGTCATATTCTGACAAAGTGCTTGAGATACATCGTTCATCATATACAATTGAAAAATGGTACTCCATAATAAAAGATGAGATTGATGCTGATAGAGTGGTTATATATAGTGGAAATGAAGAGTCTGCCATCGGACATGCTATGATATGTGACGGATACGATACAGATGGCAGCAAACTACATATAAATTGGGGGTGGGGTGGAAGATGCAATGGTTTTTACACTCTCGATTTGACGGTGACATTGAATAAGCGAAAATATTCATTTGGATTCGATCAAGCGGCTATAATAGGTATAGCGCCTGATACAAGTTACGTGTCACATAATGAGAAATCACAATTGGTCCATTATATTATTGCCAGCAAAGGTGTATATGGCTTGTCTCCTGATGGCATTGGAGATTTGATAAAAGGAACAAGATTGCAGTTCATGGTGGGCGGGTTTGTAAACAATTCAAATGAAAGTGTATATAAAAAATTTAAAGTCTGTCTTATGGACTCTTCCGGTACAATCGTTCGTCAGGACGGATGGTTTCATAATTTCTCTATACCCTCTGTAGATGGCAAAGTTTATTCCAGGAATACTGAGATTTCAAAACTTACAGTGACTCCTGAACTTACAGATTATTTCAAGTTATTTTACGAGGAAGGTTCTGAATGGGCACCTGTCAATCATAATCATGATTTGTTTCCAGATGCAGACGGTATTTGTTGTGGCGTTACGCCGGATCCGATTATCATCTTGCCGGAGGAATGTAGCGCAGGGCAGAAAATTGATCTGAAACTGACATATGGTTACATTCCTGTCAAGACAGTAAGTTGGCATGTCAATGAAAGGGAATACGATACTTCAACTCTTGTGCTTGGAGCAGGCAAAACTGTAATCAAAGCGTATGTGACGTATTATGACGATTCAGAAGGAACCATTACGGCTACGGTCTATGCTAAATAAAAAATATTTAGTAACTTGCGGCTCCTTTTGTGAAAAGGATACAAATCAATAACAAAACAATACATTATGAAGAAATTATCCGGCATCATTGCTGTGGCTGCGGTTGCCCTTTTGGCATCGTGCGGCAATGGAAAGTATGAATATCCTTTCCAGAATCCTAAACTCAAGGTTGACAAGCGTGTTGATAACCTTATGTCTCTGCTTACTCCCGAGGAGAAGGTGGGACTTATCATGAACAAGTCTGTATCAGTGGACCGTCTGGGCATCCCGTCATACAACTGGTGGTCAGAGGCTTGCCATGGTGTACGTCAGGGCGGTTATACCGTATTCCCGCAGCCTATCGGTATGGGTGCATCATTCAATGAGCAGTTGGTTTATGATGTTTTCAGTGCAGTTTCTGATGAGGCTCGTGCCAACTGGAACCGCTCCAACCATGACATCTTCAATGTTCAGATGGGTGCCAACTACGTTCCCGGCAACCCTGAGCTGACATTCTGGTGCCCGAATGTTAACATCTTCCGTGATCCACGCTGGGGCCGCGGTCAGGAGGCTTACGGTGAGGATCCTTACCATATGAGCGTTCTGGGTGTTGCCAACGTAAAGGGTATGCAGGGCAATGACAAGAAATACTATAAGACCCACGCCTGCGCCAAGCACTATGCAGTACACAGCGGTCCTGAGAGCCAGCGTCACCGTTATGATGCAGTGGTTTCAATGCGTGACCTGTGGGAGACCTACCTGCCCGCCTTCAAGGCTCTGGTCCAGGAGGGTAACGTACAGGAGGTTATGTGCGCATACAACCGCTATGAGGGCGAGCCTTGCTGCGCAAGTGACCGTCTGCTCACCAACATACTGCGTGAAAAGTGGGGTTACAAGGCAATCGTGCTGACTGACTGCGATGCCATCAACAACTTCTACAACCGCAACCAGCACGGCACACACCCGGATGCAGAGAGTGCATCGGTCGATGCTGTCCTGTCAGGCACGGACCTGGAGTGCGGTAAGGCATTCATGTCACTGACCAAGGGTCTTGAGGACGGTAAGATTAACGAGGCCGATATCGACGTTGCCCTGCGCCGCGTTCTTAAAGGTCGTTTTGAATTGGGTATGTTTGATCCCGCCGAGATGCTGCCTTGGGCCAACTTCGGTGAGGACGTAATAAGTAGCGAGGCCAATGACCAGCTGGCAGTCGAGGCTGCCCGTCAGTCAATGGTTCTGCTTAAGAACAACGGTGTCCTGCCTCTTAACAAGAATATCAAGAAGCTGGCTGTAGTAGGTCCTAATGCCGATGACCGTAGCATGATGAACGGTGAGTACGGCGGTAGCCCTACCGAGGAGCATACCCGCACTCTTCTGGATGGTATCAGAAAGTTCTTCCCCAACACCGAGATTGTTTATGACCGCGCATGTGAGATCCGTAACGAGTACTACACCACATATTATACACAGGATGTAAACGGTGGCAAGGGATTCAAGGGCGAGTTCTTCAAGAACACCAATTTCAGCGGCGCTCCTGCCGTTACAGGTAACTACACTGAGGTTAACTTCAGCAACTTTGGTGCTTACAACTTTGTAGAGGGTCTGGACCAAAGCGAGAATATCTCTGCCCGTCTTACCGGTAAGCTGGTTGCTCCTTTCACCGGCGATATGAGCTATAACATCAGCTCTGACAACGGTTACAAGCTCTATGTAAACGGACGTCTGGTAGAGGAGGCCAAGGGCGGCCAGGGTGGCCGTGGCGGATTCGGCGGCGGCTTTGGCGGCTTTGGCGGATTCGGCGGCCGTGGCGGAATGCAGCAGCTCAAGTCATTTAAGGTTACCAAGGGGCAGACCTATGACATCAAGATTGAGTACACCCACGCTACCGGTAACTTTGCACGTCTCAACGCTCAGCTCTGCGTTCAGAAGATTGCCGAGTTTGAGGATCTGGGCAAGAAACTGGTTGACCAGAACGTTGACGCCATTATTATAATAGGTGGTATCACTCCTTCAATGGAGGGTGAGGGTGGCGATAAGCCCGATATCGAGATCCCTGCAGTTCAGCAGCGTCTTATCCGTGCCATGCACGCTACCGGCAAGCCTGTCATCTTTGTTGACTGCGCCGGCTCATGCATGGGATTCGGCTCACTCGAGGATCAGTTCGATGCCCTTATCCAGGCATGGTATCCCGGTCAGGGTGGTGCCCAGGCTCTTGCAGAGATCCTGAACGGCGACTGCAACCCCAGCGCCAAGCTGCCCGTTACATTCTATAAGAGCACTGATCAGCTTCCCGAGTTCACAGATTACTCAATGGAGAACCGCACATACCGTTACTTCCGTGGCGAGCCTCTCTATCCGTTCGGTTACGGTCTGAGCTACACCACTTACAAGTACGGTCAGGCTACCCTGTCAAAGGCTTCAATGAAGAAGAACGGTAGCGTTACCATCACCATCCCGGTTACCAACACAGGCAAGCGTGAGGGTACCGAGATTGTTCAGGTTTACGTTAAGAGCCTTGATAACCCCGCCGCTCCTATCAAGGGCCTGCAGGGATTCCAGCGCATAACACTTAAGGCAGGTGAGACCGGTAACGCCGTCATCACCCTGACCGGCAAGTCATTCCAGTACTACGACGAGAAGATTGATGAGGTTTCAACATTCAGTGGCCACTACAAACTGCTCTACGGCTCATCATCGGCCGATAAGGACCTGCAGTCACTGGACTTCGAGGTACTCTGATTCCAATTGGAGGGGCACAAAGGGGACTCTAAGTTT
>DBYQ01000009.1:12232-25998 GCA_002310015.1 Bacteroidales bacterium UBA1182 | reverse complement strand
GGGATAGCGCGAAGCGCGTAGTTTTCAATACCCTATCCCTAAATTGTTCCTAAAATAACCTACAGCGCTTTTTAGATCGGAATTTTGAAGATACAGTCTCCAGAACTACGGCCCTAAAGGGCCTATCCCTCCCACCGCTACGCGGCGGGCCCCTCCCTCTAACGTGCCGAGGGTGGCGACGGTTCTTGAGACCGTATCCTCAAAATTCCTAGTGCACAAGGAAACCTTTGTTTTTATTTGGAGCGATTTACGATGAGCTCCAGATAGCTGATGAAGGCTGTACGGAGGGAAGCAGGAATGGAGGTGGGTAGGGCGTTGATGGCCTGATCCTTGAGTTCCTGCATCTTGCGGACGGCGTAGTCTATTCCGCCGTTGGTGACGGAGTATTCTGTGACCTCACGAATCTGCTCCGGAGTTGCAGAAAGGGAGCGTATGGCCTTGATATGGGCGCTCCAGTCACGGTCGCTGTGAGTCAGGGAATAGATGGCCGGGAGGGTGAACTTGCCCTCTTTCAGGTCATTTCCGGACGGTTTTCCGGTTTCCCTGCTGTCATGATAATCAAGGATGTCATCCATGATCTGGAAACAGAGGCCAGCTATATTGCCATAAGTACGGAAAGCCTCTATCTGATCATCATCGGCACCACATAATATGGCTGAAAGGGTGGTGCAGGCAGAAAAAAGGCTTGCTGTCTTACCGGTGATTATCTCAAAATAGGCATCTTCTGAGAGAGAATCACTATTCAATACATCCAATTGGTTTATTTCACCCTCTGAGAGTGTTCCGATAAGTGCTGAGATAGCATTGACACACCTGAGATTCTGCGTGGCAATAATCTCCTGCAGGGATTTGGATACGATATAATCACCCAGCAATACTGCCAAACGGTTGCCAAAAGCGGCGTTGGCAGAACTTTTACCACGACGTGTCTCACTCTCATCTACCACATCATCATGGATAAGGCTGCCCTGGTGAACAAGTTCAACCGATGAAGCCAAATGAAAGACACTGTCCGGGATATTACCGAAACACTTGGCAACAAGCATAACAAGCACAGGGCGCATCATCTTGCCGTTGCGTTGCAGAAGGAATTTAAGCAACAGATCAACAGCAGGATTGGAGCATGTGAACAGCGATGAATACCTTGATTTGAACTCATCGAACTCAGCCTCTATCGGCAATAATATCTGTTTCATGTACTCCATATCGGCAGCAAAATTAGCAATAAATGTCCGTTTAGAGAAAAATTTGTACTTTTACGTATCAATATGTATCTATATGGAGAAACTGTTCCTGCTTGATGCCTATGCCTTGATATACAGGGCATACTACGCTTTCCTAAAGGCTCCAAGAATCAATTCCAAGGGGTTCAACACATCGGCCGTACTGGGTTTTGTAAATACTCTCGAGGATATCCTGAACAATGAGAAACCTACCCATATAGGCGTAGCTTTTGATCCCAAGGGCGGTACATTCCGTCATGAGCTGTATAAGGAATACAAGGCGCAGCGTGAAGAGACGCCTGAAGTAATACGTGAGTCTGTTCCCGTAATCAAGCAGATACTTGAGGCATACCGTATTCCTATACTTGAAGTACCCGGTTTTGAGGCTGATGATGTGATAGGAACACTCTCCAAGAAAGCCGATGAAAAGGGTATAACCACCTATATGATGACTCCTGACAAGGATTACTGTCAGTTGGTAACAGATAGGGCACTTATATACCGCCCCAGGTACGGAAACAACGGTTATGAGATAATGGGACCCGCCCAGGTGATGGAGAAATACGGACTGCAGAACACCGGCCAGGTTATTGATATGCTAGGCCTGATGGGTGACAGTTCAGACAATATCCCGGGTTGTCCCGGTATCGGAGAGAAGACAGCCGTCAAGCTTATAAACGATTTTGGCGGAATAGACGGACTGCTTGCCAATACCGATAAGCTGAAAGGGGCACTCAAGGAAAAAGTTGAGGGCAATGTTGAACAGATCAAATTCAGCCGGCTTCTTGCAACCATAAGAACCGATGTTCCCATTGATCTCAATATGGAGTCCTTGAAATTTGAGGGACCCGATGAACAGAAACTGTTCTCAATTTTTGAAGACCTGGAGTTCCGCACTCTGATGAACCGTTTCAGATCCAGGCAAACCGCTCCATCTCTCTTCCCGGAGTCAGCATCACAAACTGAACAACCTGAACCGGCCGCTCCGTCCAAACCTGACAAAAATGACGGTTTTCATGGCGATCTCTTTGATATATTCCAGCCTGAGATACAGCCTGCTGAGGAATTTTCAAATCTGGGAGACATAAAATCAGTGCAACACAGTTACTATCTTATTGAGACTGAAAAAGATGCTGAAACGTTAGCCCGTAAAATCGCTGCACAGGATTTTTTATGTTTTGACACTGAAACCACAGGAACCAACCCTATAGCAGCAGAAATCGTAGGTTTGAGCATTGCACTACAGGAACATGAGGCCTGGTACATAGCAATGCCCCGGGAGCGGGAAGGTAAGCAGCGTATGCTTGAGATTTTCCGTTCCGTTTTTGAAAATCCTTCATCACTCAAGATAGGACAGAACATAAAATATGACATACTGGTTTTGGGTAACTATGGCATCAGCGTTGAAGGTCCCATGTTTGACACCATGATAGCCCATTATCTCCTGCAACCGGAGCTTCATCACAACATGGACTATCTGGCCGAAATATATCTTCATTACAAAACCATTCATATTGAGGAACTGATAGGGGAGAAGGGTAGGAACCAGCGTAATATGGCTGACCTTGATCCGTCCGCCGTTTATGAATATGCATGTGAGGATGCTGATATTACTCTGCAGCTTAAGTCCATTCTTGAAAAGGAACTGGAAAAAGACGGCACCACTCCACTGTTCCGTGATGTTGAAATGCCGTTGGTCAGTGTGCTTGCATATATGGAACGCAACGGTGCGATGATTGACCCTGCTGCTTTGGCTGAGACATCCAAGCTCTTTACCGAGAGGATGAAAGCCCTTGAAGGTGAGATATTCCAGGAAGCGGGAGGTGAGCCGTTCAACATCCTTTCACCCAAACAGGTAGGTGATATCCTGTTTGACCGAATGAAGATTGTAGATAAGCCCAAGAAAACCAAGACAGGCCAATATGTAACGTCAGAGGATGTACTTGAGTCACTCCGTGCCGACCATAGGATTGTGGACCTTATACTCAAGTACCGTGGTCTTAAGAAACTTCTTGGAACATATATAGATGCACTGCCGCAATTGGTCAATCCGGCTACAGGTAAGATACATACCTCATACAACCAGACCGTTACTGCCACAGGACGCCTGAGTTCAAGTAATCCTAACCTTCAGAACATACCTATACGTGATGAAGACGGCAAGGAGGTACGTAAAGCTTTCATCCCTGAACCGGGCTGCAAATTCTTCTCGGCCGATTATTCACAGATAGAACTCCGTATCATGGCCCACCTGAGTCAGGATCAGAACATGATTGATGACTTCCGCCAGGGACATGACATACATGCAGCTACAGCTGCCAAGGTATTCCATAAATCTATCAATGAGGTTACCAAGAGTGAACGCAGTAAAGCCAAGACAGCCAATTTTGGTATCATATATGGCATATCGGCCTTTGGTCTGGCACAACGTATGGGTGTGAGCCGTACAGAAGCCAAGGAACTCATTGAAAACTATTTCAAGACATATAGCGGAATAAAGGACTATATGGATCATGCCATAGAAGATGCACGCGCCAAAGGTTATATAGAGACCATACTCAAACGCAAACGTTATCTGCCCGATATCAACTCACACAATGCTACCGTTCGCGGTTTTGCAGAGCGTAATGCCATCAATGCTCCTATCCAGGGAAGTGCCGCTGATATTATCAAAATAGCCATGATAGCTATTTACCGCCGTTTCAAGAGTGAGAATATCAGATCAACCATGATTCTGCAGGTTCATGATGAACTCAATTTCAATGTGGTGCCAGGTGAGGAAGAAAAGGTAGAAACAATTGTGATTGAAGAGATGCAGAAAGCCTGGCCCATGTCAGTTCCTCTGGTAGCGGATTCCGGATGGGGAACCAACTGGCTTGAGGCACACTAAAATATATCCTTTAACTGTCTGGCAAACTCCCAGATTACAAGACCTGCACTCACTGATACGTTCAGTGAGTGTTTTGTTCCGTATTGCGGTATTTCAAGTGAGAAATTACAGAGATCAACTACATCCTGATTGACTCCTTTTACCTCATTGCCTAAAACAAGTGCATATCTTCTGGTCTTATCAACAACAAGATTGTCCAGTTTTATGCTATCTTCAACCTGTTCTACGGCAACGGTTACATAACCTTTTTTATTAAGTTCGTTGACAACACTGGCACAATCTTTTGAATATGACCACTCAACACTCTCTTCAGCACCAAGAGCTGTCTTATGAATTTCTACCAGACAGTTATCAGGAGTAGCGGTAATTCCACATAATATTATACGCTCTACTCTGAAAGCATCCGACGTACGGAACACAGAACCTACGTTATAAAGGCTGCGTACATCATCAAGTATCACAGTAATAGGTAGTTTGGTGCTGTTTTTAAATTCTTCAGCATTTATTCTGCCAAGTTCCGTAACATTAAGCTTTCTCATAGAAACAAATATTATTTACGGTGTAAAATTAGTTCATTTTATCATTATACCTGTTGATAACAGTGTAAATTGGTGTTGATAAAAATGAAGTAAAAAACAGTCTCAAAATTTGGATATTGGAATAACGAATGAGTATGGAAAAATAATCTTATGTAACCTGTCAATAACCATATTTTTTATCTCTTTTTTCAAACCGGAAATCAACATCCAAATGTCTTTACAATACCTGTATTTAAAGATGAAAACATTATGAACAATATGTTTATAAAACATATATATTATTGAAATACAAATAATTAAATTGTAAATAAAAATGTTTATAATATGTAAGGTACAGTTCAGAAATATTATCCTTGAAAAAAGACGAAAGATATCAACAGTTTCAACAGCCTTAATACATCAAATAATCATTAAAAATAAAAAGATAACATAAGTATTCTTTTTATCTTATGACTGTGATTGATACACTTTCGCTCTTATTGTTTTCTGAATTTGTGATAACGGCATGATAAACTCCGGAAGGAACAGGGCGTCCATTGTAATCATTAAGATTCCAGCTGTATGAACCTCCGTTTGATGTTCCTTGATGAATAAGTTTACCTGAATTACTTGTAATCCGGATTGTACTGTTTGAAGTAAGTCCTGTGATGGTTGCATATCCGTCAAAATCAGGTTTTACAGGATTTGGATAAACAAGAATATTTGATTTTGAGAGATTTTCTTCCGGATCACGAGCCTGTCCACCATATTCAACAAGACCAAGGCTTGTACCAAATAAAACAGAGCCATTAAGACCATTTTCTGTTATGCTTAGTATATAATTTGAAGGAAGCGGACTGTTACTGGTAGTAAAGTGTTCAAGAGTTTCTGTTCCGTCTTCACTCATAAGAAATACTCCATTATCAAGAGTACCTATCCATTTTCTGTTTCCTTGATCAACATATATTGCAGTAGTATAAACTCCACTTAAAAGATAATCAGCCAAATCAGAACCGTCATTTCTGGGTATCTTTATTCTTTCAAATATAAGATCAGGATCCGTTAAAAATTTATCAGGGTTCTTTAAGACAAATATTCCTGTATTTGTTCCTATCCACATTTCATTATTCAGGTCAAATTCATAGCAGTAAATATCATATATTTCTTCTTTGGTACCATCCTGATTAGTAAAGAAAGAACCTGAAAAACGTATAATATCGTCTTTGTTATTTTTTAATGTTGATTTAGTATCAAGACAGAAAATTCCTGGTAAATATCTTGATGAATTAAGCCACATTCTACCTTTATTATCAAACCTCATCTGTTTAAAAGTAGGTAAACCTGCTATTACATCATAATAGAGACCAAACCAGTTTCCATCTGGTTGAAGTACTTTTATAATAGTATCAATTTCATTGTTTGCCATCCACAAGTTTCCTTGTTTGTCATATTGCAGTGCACTTATACGAACATAATTGTTTTTATTGAATTCATTATCATTGAGAATGCTGCTAAGTCCACTGTTATTCCAAGTATGTAATTTTTCAAATTTATTGTTTTTGAATTCATAAAGACCTTGTCCTGTAGATCCTACATAAATATGGTTACGGTCATTAGGGTCTTGTACGGCTTCAGTAAGATTCAGATATTCAAGTCCGGTTTTTGATTTTATGTCTTCATCAAGTGAAATCCATCTGTCATTTTCATAAATCATCAATGTACCAGGATAATCAATTCCGGAATAGTTATGACACCCTCCAACTGCAAGAAGTCTGTCACGTTCTGGCCATGATACAGAGTGAAACCAGTTTCTACGTGGACTGTTGGGTTTTATTCCTTGTGCTTTATTAATAACCCCTTCATCCGTTATTTCATATAAACAGAGTCCGTTTATTCCTTGACTGGCCCATAAATTGTTGCCATCTGTCATAACATGAAAAACGTGTTTATCAAAGTGTAATTCTTTATAATCTGTTAATGTTGAATATAAAGTAACTAACGTATCCTGAACAAGAGCAAGTCTTCCTTCTGAAAGGATACTTATTCCATCAACGTTTGGCTTAACATCAGTCAAATTTGCATTATGACGATTTACTTTTCTTATTATGTTATTCCAAGAACGACATAATAATGTACCGTCAAATTCAAATAGGTCTAAACAGTTTCTAGGTAAAAACATCTTCCAATTGGCAAAATCAAGAAGATTATCATTAAGATTACCTAAATATATACCTTCTTGGGTGCCACAAAGTAAAGAATCACCTAAAATAATAGAAGTATTGAGAGGTGATTCAAAACGATACGTATTCTTAATTTCTTTGCGTTTGACATCAAAAACAATTAATCCAATATTAGTAGAAATGTAAGCAAAATTTCCTTGAATTTTAAGTTCATTGATTATCAGGCTTCCAATATTGTTGTTTTTGAGATCTGTAAAGTTGTATATAGTTTCATTACTGTACAGAATGTCAATATTACCATTTGAATAAACAATAAGTATAGCATTTTCTGACTCACATAAGCCGATGGCAGAAATTTCCGTATCACTTAATCCACCTGATTTGTCAATTGTATAGACAGAATTATCAGATGAATCATAAAAATATAACGCACCTTCACTCAGAACAATTATTTTTCCGAATGCTTTGAGTGAAAATGTTGCGTTATTATATGATGGATGCGATCGCCAGGTACCTACTGGAATACCTGCGTTTACCTTATTAAAAGGCAAAAGGAGCATTACCGCAGTGATTGCGATAATGGCTCCTCTTGTCAAAATCTTTATCATAGTTGTTTAAGATAGTTTGCCAGTTTTCTAACGGCGCGTCCCCTGTGACTTATCAGGTTCTTGCCTTGGGAGCTCATCTGAGAAAATGTCTCGGAGTAACCGTCGGGGACAAAGATGGGGTCATAACCGAATCCTCCGTCTCCGTAATGACGCTCTGTCGCTATCTTTCCTGTTACTATTCCCTCAAACAGAACTTCCTGTCCTTTAAGTATTAACGCAATAACAGTACGGAATTGTGCACAGCGGTCTGATTTTTTTTCAAGTTCACCCAAAAGTTTGCTCATATTGGCCTCTGAGTCATGGTCACCGGCGTAGCGTGCTGAGTGTACTCCGGGTGCTCCGCCAAGGGCTTTTACCTCAAGGCCTGTATCATCGGCAAAGCAGTCATAACCGTAATGCTCCTTTACGTAACGGGCTTTCTGGAGAGCGTTTCCCTGGAATGTATCGGCTGTCTCAGGTATATCCTCATGACAGCCTATATCGTTCAGGGAAAGGATCTTAAAACCATCACCGAGTATCTGGCGGACCTCCTCCAGCTTATGGGCGTTGTTGGTGGCAAATACGAGTTCCATGTCTTAGAGTACTATGTTCACAATTTTGCGCGGTACTACGATGACTTTGCGGATAGGCTTGCCGTCAATGTAACCTTGAGCCTTCTCATTGGCCAGAACGGCATCCTGAATCTCCTGCTGGGTGGCATCGGCGGCAAAGTCCATTGTAAAGCGGGTCTTGCCGTTGAATGAGATGGAGTAGGTTATACTGTCCTCCTTGAGGTACTCCTCATTGAACTTGGGCCACTGGGCGTCACAAACTGAACCGGTGTTGCCAAGTGAACTCCAGAGTTCCTCGGCAGTATGAGGTGCAAACGGAGCTATCACCTTGGCCAGGTCTGCCAGTACCGAGCGTTTGTTGCACTTAAGGCCTGACAGCTCGTTTACGCATATCATGAATGCGGCAACAGATGTGTTGAATGAGAAGTTCTCAATATCCTCTGTTACCTTCTTGATGAGCTTGTGGATTGACTTGAGTTCATCCTTTGTGGCGGCCTCGTCTGTTACAGCCAGATTACCCTCACGGTCAAAGTAGAGAGCCCACATCTTGCGTATAAAGCGGTGGCAGCCGTCAATGCCGTTGGTATCCCAGGGCTTTGACTGCTCAAGCGGTCCAAGGAACATCTCGTACATGCGCAGAGTATCGGCACCGTATTTCTCAATGATGTCATCGGGGTTGACCACGTTGAACATTGACTTACTCATCTTTTCAACGGCCCATCCGCAGATGTACTTGCCGTTCTCAAGGATGAACTCGGCGTTGTTGTATTCAGGCCTCCAATTCTTGAATGCCTCAACGTCCAGGACATCGGCACTTACAATGTTTACGTCAACGTGTATGGGAGTGGTGTCATACTGGTCCTTGAGGCCGTATGATACGAACTTGTTTGTATCCTTGATACGATATACAAAGTTACTGCGGCCCTGAATCATACCCTGGTTGATAAGCTTACTGAACGGCTCCTCGACCTCGCTTACGCCCAGATCCTTGAGGAACTTGTTCCAGAAACGTGAGTAGATAAGGTGACCGGTGGCGTGCTCAGAGCCTCCCAGATAGAGGTCAACGCACTTCCAGTAGTTATCGGCCTCCTTGCTAACAAGTGCCTTGTTGTTATGGGGATCCATGTAACGCAGATAGTAGGCCGATGAGCCTGCAAATCCGGGCATGGTGTTGAGTTCGAGCGGGAATACGGTCTTGCCATCTATGAGTGACTTGTCAACGACCTTGTTGTTAGCCTCATCAAAGGCCCAAATCTTAGCGTGGCCCAGAGGAGGTTCACCGGTCTCGGTGGGCTTGTACTCACTGATCTCGGGGAGCTCCAGCGGCAGGCACTGCTCAGGTACCATTGTGGGTATTCCGTTCTTGTAATATACGGGGAACGGCTCACCCCAGTAGCGCTGACGGCTGAATATGGCGTCACGCAGACGGTAGTTTACCTTAACCTTACCCAGTTTGTTCTCCTGAACATATTTCTTGGTAGCTGCGATAGCCTCCTTGACTGACAGGCCGTTCAGGTTGAGACCGCCCTCACGGATCTGGTCGGGACGGGGTGAATTCATCATAATGCCCTCCTTGGCATCAAAGCTCTCCTCAGATACGTCACAACCCTCAATCAAAGGTCTGATTTCAAGACCGAAGTGCTTGGCGAATGCGTAGTCACGGCTGTCATGTGCAGGTACGGCCATGATGGCACCTGTACCGTAGCCGGCCAGTACGTAGTCACTGATCCATACGGGTACATCCTCACCGGTAAGCGGATTGATGGCGTATGAGCCGCTGAATACGCCGGTTACACGGCGGTCAGCTATACGCTCGCGCTCGGTACGCTTCTTTACGGCTGCAACGTAGGCATCCACCTCCTTTTTCTGGGCGGGTGTGGTGAGCTGCGCCACCAACTCGCTCTCAGGAGCAAGTACCATGAATGTCACACCGAATATGGTATCGGCGCGGGTTGTGAATATGGTGAATTCTATGTCGCTGTCCTTTACGTGGAACTGCATCTCGGTACCCTCAGAGCGGCCTATCCAATTGCGCTGGGTCTCCTTGATGGAGTCAGACCAGTCTATCTTGTCCAGGCCGTCAAGCAGGCGCTGTGCATATGCTGATACACGGAGGCACCACTGACGCATCTTTTTCTGTTCTACGGGGAATCCGCCGCGTACTGATACGCCTTCAACAACCTCATCGTTGGCAAGTACGGTGCCCAGTCCGGCGCACCAGTTAACCATGGTCTCGCCCAGGTAGGCTATGCGGTAGTTCATCAGGACATTGGATTTCTGTTTTTCATCCATGGCCTTCCACTCGGCTGCAGTAAAGTTGAGTTCCTCGCTCTGGGCTACGTCAAGACCATCGGTACCCTTCTGTTCAAAGTGTTCTATCAACTGCTCAATGGGCTGTGCGCTCTGGCACTTGTTGCAGTAGAAAGAATTGAACATCTTCTGGAATGCCCACTGGGTCCAGTGGTAGTAGCCGGGCTCACAGGTGCGTACCTCGCGGTCCCAGTCAAATGAGAAACCTATCTTGTCCAGCTGCTCACGGTAGCGGTTGATATTCTTTTCGGTTGTGATGGCCGGATGCTGGCCGGTCTGAATGGCATACTGCTCGGCGGGCAGGCCATATGCATCGTAACCCATGGGGTTCAGTACGTTGTAGCCGCACTGACGCTTGTAGCGGGCATAGATATCGGATGCAATGTATCCCAGCGGATGACCTACGTGCAGGCCTGCGCCTGACGGGTATGGGAACATGTTAAGTACGTAAAACTTGGGCTTTGCGGGGTTCTCAACTACCTTATAAGTACCCTCTTTGGCCCACTTTTCCTGCCACTTTTTCTCAATAGCTCTGAAATCGTATTCCATTATTGCAGTTCTAAATCTATTCAGACCGCGAAATTACACAAATTCAGGTAAAAACACTACTATAATGTTGGCTCTTTTATTAAGAACCGCAGGACTATAGGGGTTGGGGACACAACGTTCCGTGGCTACTCCGGACCAGTCGATGCCTAAACATCGATCTCCTCCTTTTAGCCCCCTACGGGGTCTAACAGTCGTCACACACCGCGATGTTCTTAACGGCATCTCGGTGGTCCTACGCTTTACGCCACTTCACTAATGGTCCCCAACCCCTATAGTCCTGCTCCTGCAAATAGAAAGATTTGTTCAAATGGAGAGATTTGTTGTTATTCGCTTTTGATTACATCAGCAGGATTCTCGCGGGCAGTGCGCATGACGCTGCTGATGATAACTGAAAAGATTAGTGCGGCAAGTATCACCAGGATGGCGGGATATATCCACCAGTGTATGTCATTCCGGACCGGAAACTGCTCCCTCCAACGGTTTACAAACAGGTAGCCCGATATGAATGCAGGGATTGCTGCCCCGATCAAGATGAGTCCGTACTCCCTTAGGAATATTGTCATTATCTCATTTGCCCTGGCACCGAATGTCTTGCGGATTGCTATTTCACGACGTCTTTTGCGACAGGTCAGCACAATGACTGACCATACTCCGAATATCGATATCAGTACGCAGATACCGGAGAATATAATCATGAGAACAAACAGTTTGGTGGTACTCGTCATGTGATCTCTGATAACACGGTCCTCGGCAAAAGAGAGACTACATTGATTACTGATGTCGGATAGAATATCATTGACCGCAGTTTCAAACTCATTGCGTGTTCCGGGCCTGTACTTGATAAGCAGACTCTCATGCGTTGAACTTGATGCAGTGAAAACCATCGGGAGTGGTGTCTTGCCGGGACCGGCCATATACATCTCCTTGAGGACAGCAACCACTGTATAAAGATTTCTGTTGTTGTAATCCCTAAAATATTTTCCATGCATAAGAACTGTCTCTCCTACCGGGTTTTCAAGCCCCAGCAGTTTGCGGACATCATCTGTAATCACAATCTCATCCCTTGTCAACTTACGTTTCGGCAATTCACCCTGTAACACGGTAAAACCGTAAATGGGTTTCCATAACTCCGCAATACCCGGATCCTGACATACCGGTATAGGTTCTCCATCGGGCGGCATAGATAACAGAACATCTGATAATCCTATATTTATTGAGCCCATGTATAGGTTGCCGTCGGTCAGGACATCTTCAACCATAGGTAGTTCGGCAATCTTCCTTTCAACGTCTGTATGATAACTCTCTGACCATTCATTCTTTTCAGAATCATATTGGACCGGACTGCTATAATAGTGGATCATTGCCGTGTTCTGCACTGAAAAACCCAGGTCTTTTTTGAACATGCCGCGATATTGACCCAATATTGAGACCGATGAAAAGATAAAGAATATGCTGAATGCCAACTGGACACCCAGACTGACAGCGCTGAACACGCTTGAAGACTTTTTGTTTACAAGTGAATCATGCATTATTCTCTTGCGGACTACGTTGGATATGACTGTGCAAATAAACAGCGAGACTATCAGGATAATGAGCATATATACCATGCATCCTCCCATAAACAAAGAATCAGGAATGTCAAAGCCGGCGTAGAGGCAGAATGGCCGGGCAAGCAATGATACGATAATCATACCCGCCATATAGGCAATGAGCAATACTATAAGGATATTGATGGCAAGAAGGGCCGTGAGGTTCCAGGCCGATGAGCCATGAACTATACGTAAAGCTATTTCATGCCTGCGGTCAGCCAGACTGTTAAGGAAGAATATCAGGTAATTTATGATGGAGCATATAACCAGTAACAGGCTCGCCCAGGAGATAATGGCTACTCCTCCAAAATCCAGTTCGTACAGATTGCCCCTGAATGTCTTATGGACATCATTTATTCTTATGGGCACATAATCCTTGCTGATATTGCTTTCATCATGTTCATGGAATGAATCACTTATTTTCCTGGCCAGTGCATCAAGATCAGTACCCGGTTTTACCTTGTAGAGATATTCCCATGTATTAAAGTTTATACCGGCACCCTTCTTGGAAATAATGACATCAGCCTTCATAAAAGAGTGGTTCCAGTCCTTAAGGACAGCACCTATGTGATGTTCTTTGTACTCCTGAAACTCTCTATAAAAAAATATCCTGTCAGCATCATCTATTGTCTTACCGATAGGATTCTCATTGCCATACAGTTTTCTTGCATAAGACTCTGAAACGGCAACCAGTGCAGGATCCACAAGAAAATCATAATTGCCCTCCACCAGTTCCAGATTGAAAAGACTTGTAAACGTGCTGTCTATGATAATAACCCTTGGAGTACCCGCAGCACCGCCCATGGTACGGAATGAGACGGCTGCATCAAGTTCCGGCCACTGGCCCATATCCTCATATGAACTGGCATATGCTTCATATGGACGGCTGTATTCCAGGCTCTCCTGTTTAGCCTTTTCACTTACATCAAACGCCCAGATATTCTTCCAATCGTCATGGAAAGTATCATAGGTGTTCTCATAATGGACACAGATTGAAGCTATGCAGAAACTGGCAAAACCGGCGGCCAGCCCAAGAGTACAGATTATATTCTGGAACGCATACTTTCTGATGTTGCGGAGTGCAATTTTGAGATAATGGCTGAACATAAGGACTGCTGTTAATCTTTGCGGCAAAAGTAAGGGCAGTCTCTGCGCTCTCCAAGAAATAATTGCAAAAACGTGCTTTTCAAGCCGAAAGTGTCAAAAAATTGGACACATTACTACACAATGGACAGGCCCTTCTATGTCAATTTAGGAGAACATTTTGGGTATCAGTATCTGAAACTACGCGCCTAAAGGCGCTATCCCTCCCACTCCTACGGAGCGGGCCCCTCCCGTTCACAAGCCC
>DBYQ01000009.1:0-12224 GCA_002310015.1 Bacteroidales bacterium UBA1182 | reverse complement strand
TACCGATACCCCAAAAGTTCTGTGCATCTTGGAAGATTATCAAAAAGACACAGAAGGGCCTGTTCCTTGTGCTATTTCCTGCGATAAAGCAGGCTAAGCAGAGCGAGGAGGATTATCGCAGTAGAGAGGATGAACGCCCAGACGTTTGCCACACGGGATGTTGCGGTGATGGTATAGTCACCTGCGACAAGGAATCCTCCTTCAAAGCGGTACTGTATGACACCGTCAGCAAGTGTACCGCGGCCGGCATCAGTCACACGTCCCGGCATTTTGAGGCAGTAGGGTGCCTTTAGGAATATTATATTGCATACCGGATAGAAAATACTGTCAGACTCAGCCTCATATTTATCCCTGAATTCATCGGCCGCTATCGAACTGGAAGAATAGAAGATGTTATAGGCATCTGATTTGAAATAATCATTGAGCAATAATTTTACCTCACTGAATTCATCATATCCGTTTTCACAGCCGAATTTTATGACGGAATCCCTCAAAGAGATAAAAATATCCCTATTCACCGGCGGATTGGAGATATCATCATAATTGTTTGCTATGAGTTTGAAATGGCAATTCAGGATTATGGAATACTCCCAGTACTCAAGGTTCTCCTGAATCTTGTCCAGCTTATCAACCATATCAATACCTGTCATCCCTTCAACCAGGTTAGGATATCCGGTCCACATGAAACTGGCCTCATCCTGGCTA
This sequence comes from Bacteroidales bacterium UBA1182, assembly GCA_002310015.1. Classification (GTDB taxonomy): domain Bacteria; phylum Bacteroidota; class Bacteroidia; order Bacteroidales; family Bacteroidaceae; genus Colenecus. The sequence continues at coordinate 11,519 of DBYQ01000009.1, read as the reverse complement.
AGAAACTTTGTAATAGGAATGTCAAAATGATCCCCCCAGCCGGCAAACGTTTCCGTGAAGGTGTAATCAGTATAGAACCATTTAAAACGTTTTTGCAGTGACGCCTCTGAGCGGACAGGTTCACCGTAAACGCTCAGAACAGGATTGGCGGCCATCTCCTCAACACTGCTGAATGAACGGCGCAAAGTAAAACTTTTCTGGTCAGCGGTATCCTGAGGAACCACCTCCTCCCATGATTCATCATACAGTAAAAAGTCATCGGAAGTGGAAACCTGTCTTGTACAGGTACCGTCACGGTTTATCTCTGTAACCATAGTTACATTCTTGTCACATGAAGTGATCATCAGGGCTGCTATCGCAACCAGGATGGATATCTTAAAATTTTGCATAGAGGTTCTTTATTTGAGTTTGTCTTATTTGTCTTGCTTTTCTCTTTTCACTACGGATTTCCATAATCCTCATGGCAGAATTGACATCGGTTGCCATAGGCTGATATGTTTCAACTGCAGCAACATTCTCAGAAAAGTCTGCCACAGGATCTTTCAATCCGATTAACAACGCTATCAGGAAAACTGCCGCTGCCGATGAAACCACTCTCAGCACATTCAGCCATAGCGGTACAATCCGGTTGGGTTTGGAGGCAGTACCCGTGATAGCCTGCATTATCTCTTCTGTCAGCAGGTCACCGCCAGGAATATGCGGCATCTGCCCTTTGAGGCGTTCAAGAATATCTTCAGTCTTTTTCATATCCCAGTTTTATAAGTTGTTCGCGAACACTCTTCTTAGCCAGTGAAAGGTTGCTTTTGATTTGGGTGGCATCCATTCCTGTTATCCTTGTTATCTCTTCAGAATCCAGTCCTTCAAGCTGACTCAAGGTGAACACAAGCCTTTGTTTATTGCTCAGTTTCGCTGCCAGTACCTTTATGACCGATACCCACTCGCTGCTTTCCAGCTGCCGCTCAGGATTTGAATCAGATGCATACCCTTCAAACACCGCAATATCATCAGTCAATGGCTCGCTGAAACGGAGTTTCCTTATACGGTCTATGCAGAGTCTTGAAGCGATGGTGTAAAGCCAGGTTGAGAAACTGTACCGTCCATCATAAGCTCCTATTGACTGCCACGCCTTGATAAAGGTCTCCTGAACAATGTCCTTGGCCTCTTCAACATCGGCCAGCATCTTGAGAGACAGCGAATATATCATAGGCTGATATGTCTGCACCACTGTCCTGTACGCGCTACTGTCACCGCGCCGGCACCTCTCAATTATTTCGCTGTCAATCTGGACCATCATCTGTCAATTATACGGACGAGCATCGCAAAGGTAAAAAACAGCATAAAGGATTGTTCCCTTCTGCGTTATTTTCCGATAAATAAAGTATATTCGCAAATGTATAAACAACACACTAACCAATATGGCATCAGAAGTATTTTACACCAACCTTAGGACAGACCCGGATCACCATCTTCTTTATAAACTTGAAAAACTGGTTCGTAAAGCGGGTATAGGAAACATTGATTTCAACGACAAATTCACTGCAGTCAAGATACATTTCGGCGAGATAGGCAATATGGCATATCTCCGTCCTGACTACGCTGCAGTAATAGTAAAGATCATAAAAGAGTTGGGCGGAAAACCGTTCCTGACAGACTGCAACACCCTCTACACCGGTTGGCGCTCAAATGCCATAGACCATCAGGACACCGCTGTCAAGCACGGTTACACCCCTTTCAGCGTAGGCGCTCAAGTAATAATTGCCGATGGCCTTAAAGGACTTGATTACGTAGAGATTCCCATAGACGGAGAGTATTGCAAGGCCCCAAAGATTGGCTCAGCCATAGCAGAGGCCGATATAATAGTATCCATCAACCACGTGAAAGGCCATGAGATGACAGGATTCGGCGGAGCGCTCAAGAACCTGGGAATGGGCTGCGGCAGCGTAGCCGGTAAAAAGGAGATGCACAGCGCCTCAAAGCCCCGTATAGACAAGGAACCCTGTCGCGGTTGCGGACTCTGCGTAAAGAACTGCGCCAGCCACGCCATTTCAATAGTGGATAGAAAAGCCGTGATAGATTACGACAAATGCATAGGTTGCGGCCAATGCGTAGCCACCTGTCAGTTCAACGGCGCCATAGCCGATAATGACGAGCAGCTTGACATACTGAACTGCAAGATTGCCGAGTACGCCAAAGCCACTCTATTGGGCAAGCCCAACTTCCATGTGAACCTGATTATAGACGTATCGCCTGAATGTGACTGCTGGGGTTACAATGATGCCCCTGTGGTACCCAATATAGGCATGCTTGCCTCATTTGACCCCGTTGCCCTGGATTGCGCCAGCGCCGACATGGTAAACAAAGCCCCGGTAATCCAATCAGACAACGTGCTGAGCAACAACATAGAACATCACAAGCACGACCACGGAGACCACTGGCACATGATTCACCCCGACACCAACTGGCGTTCCTGCGTAGAGCACGCAGAAAAGATAGGCCTGGGCTCAATGGACTACATCCTTATTACCGTTTAAAAAGTGCAATTGGGGACAGTCCCCAATTACACCAAAAAAACGTTTCCCTTTCGAAAATATTTACATCTATTACTTACAGAAAATAAACTCTCTAGTTAGAGAAAAATAATTCTCTAGTTAGAGGGTATAAAAACACCTTTTCCTTATTTTTTACATTTGACCTTCATTTTTAGACTAAATCTCTTTTAGGTTTAAAGAATAAACCTTTATTTTGCTTTCAGTTGAGTAAAAATGAATCTTCTAATATTTTCAAAAAGCTAAAAACAATGAAACTTATTAATAATTTAGTTTGGATGGGGGTCGTTGCATTGACGGTGGCTTCTATTACAGCTTGCTCAAATGATGACAAGAATGATGAGAATGGCACATCAGGTGGTACCTACAGAGTATATACATCAGGCAAAGATTACACTGATAAGGAAATACCCGGCGATGTTAAGACTGTGAAAGCGGAAACTACAACTTGGGCTTCAGGAACTTATATGGTCAGTGGCAATGTCAACATTACTGGCGATATTCATCTTACCGGGAATGTGAACCTCATTCTTTGTGACGGTGCAGAGCTTAAGGTTAACGGTTGCATATTTGGAGGCGAGGACTATGATCATGGTTTTGTACACACTCTTAACATTTATGGCCAGAGTTCAAGCACCGGTAAACTAACCATCGATTACTCAGGAAGTCATTCTTTAGGAGTTATTACGGCTTATGAGCTTAATATTCACGGAGGTGAAATTACTGTGGGTGGTTCAGGAGTATGGCAGGGACTGGAGCCCCGTGCCTTGAACATATATCATGGCAAGGTTTCGGCTACTGGTATAGTTGATGGTATCCTTGCCATGTCAGGGGGGATGAATGTATATGGCGGAGATGTTTATGCTACTTCAACAAACTCTGGTCCCGCTCTGCTGCTCCCCGAGGGTAATTCAAAGCTGACAATCTCCGGCGGCACTATTACTGCAATCTGTACTGGAGTCTCAAGTGCTCTTGATGTGATTGGAGATTTCATAGTAACTGGTGGTGTCGTAACCGCAACAGGCGGCGAGGGCAACATAGCAATTAATGTAAACAACCTGTCGTTGGGAAATGGCATAGTCCTATATGAAGAAGACAGCCCCAATCCCACTACACCGGCCGCAGACCAATCTGTCTGCACTTCACGATACATAATCATCAAGTAATAACTTGCAAACTAACAATAATGATGCTTATGAAAAAGAGACTACTTAATTACCTGGGCACATCCTTTCTTCTATCGGTGTGCTTTAGTGTAAATGCACAAGAAACCAGCGGAACATGCGGAACAAATGCCTCATGGTCTTATGAAGGGACTACACTGACTATTTCAGGAACTGGCGCTATGGCTGACTACGATTATGGCGAGGCTCCCTGGATTGATGATTATGCTGAAACAATGACGAGTCTTGTTATTGAAGAGGGCATTACCTCTATCGGTAACAATGCCTTTGCCGGGTGTGAAAAACTGAACAGTGTTTCTTATCCTTCAACAGGCTTCACCAGTATTGGAGACTATGCCTTCAGCTGCGCCAAAGTCAAGAATCCAAATCTACCCAGAACTTTGACACATCTTGGCGTAGGAGCATACAGCGGCAGCCAGGCTAAATATGTATCAATACCTGCAAGTCTGAAAAAGATTTCCGATTATGCCTTTGAAGGCTGTACAAATCTGGAAAGTGTAGGTATATTTGAGGGTGTGGAAGAAATTGGCGAATCGGCATTTGACGGCTGTGCTTTCACCGTTATTACCATTCCAAGCACCGTACAGACAATCGGTGTCGGAGCATTCATGTCCAACACCCAACTGGAGTCTGTTTATATAAGTGCTGGTGTCAAGGATATTGGCGATGCCGCATTCCAAGGATGTACCGGCCTGAAGAAAGTGGGAATAGGAGGCAATTCCAAGCCCGCTCTTGGCGAGTCTGTATTTACTGACTATGACGGTACCACCCTCCTTGATGTTGAGGCTTTCTATGTCCCATACGGCGTTAATTATGACGGATGGGGAGGTTTTGATGCTGAGAAGTTCAAAACAGAATTCTTAGGGACATGGACCAATAGTGACGACCCCTCTTTAGGTAGCGGCAACTGGAGGTTTGACATCTTAGAGGGAAAATTGACCGTAAGCGGAACCGGTAAATTGAACGTTGCCCCTTGGAACGACGAACCTGCCATCAATCCTATCGTATATCAGGATTACGAGCATCCTGGTTTCTGGGGAGGCATTAAGAGTGCTGTGTTCGGCAACGGCATCACATCCCTAGAGAACATGGTTTGCGGCATGCAGATCAACTGTGCTTCAGTCTCCTTGCCAAAAACTCTCAAGACCATTACAAATAGTGCGTTGGAAGAGTGCGCTTTCACAAGTATCGACCTTCCGGAAGGCCTGGAGACCATCGATATGTATGCCTTCTTTGGCTCTAAGCTTACATCTGTGGTCATTCCGAGCACGTTGACAACCCTTGGTTACAGTGCATTCCTGTACAATGAGGATTTGACAGTGGTAACTCTCCTGCCCACTACTCCGCCGACACTTATGCCCGAACTTCCCTTTGGTGAATGTGATTTGCTCACGGCCATCTATGTCCCCGCGGGTTACGCAGAGACCTATAAGATAGCAGAAGGATGGAATACATACGTAGATTTGGTCAAAGATGCTCCCACCACCACCTTCACCTATACAGCATCAGAAAAAGTGACTAAGTTTGATACGTATGCTAACTTTAAAGGAGCGATAAGTCTTAAGTCACATGAATATGATGAAGGGACACAGACGGGTACAGTTACCTATGAGGGTTACGTATCGATAATAGGTGAATTAGCACTGACTTACACGAAACTGACGGGCATCACCATCCCTGAATGCATTACTTCGATTGGTAGTGCGGCCTTCCAGTATAGCGATAAACTTGCTGAAGTCAACTTTGAAGGAACACCGGCAGTGACAACCATAGGCAGCGGCGCTTTCCGTGGTTGCGAGTCACTGACAACCTTCACCCTACCAGCTTCTGTGAAGACCATTGAAGCGCATACATTCGCTTACTGTTCAGAGCTGGCCACATTCAAGTTCGCCGGCATTCCGACCGTTACCAGCATCGGTAACTCTGCTTTCCAAGACTGTAAGAAGCTGACGTCCTTTACCATTCCTGAGAGCGTGACAACACTCGGCACCACGGTGTTCTGGTTTGCAGGGCTCACATCGCTGAATATCCCCGCTGGCGTAACCAGCATCGGACAAGCTCTCTTCTGCTCAAGCCCAGTCTCATCGCTGACGGTAGATGCAGACAATCCCAAGTATGCCGATATGGGTTGTAACGGTATCTTTGAGAAGGCTACCAACAAACTCATTGCCGGCGGTGCCGCCACCACCATTCCTGATGGAATCACTACCATTGGTGAAGAGGCTTTCTGGGGAGAGGAAGGAACGTTTGCACTCACCCTGCCTGAAAGCGTAACGACTATAGAGAGCCGTGCTTTCCACATGACCAGCGGACTGACCAGCGTCAATATTCCTTCGGGTGTTACCCATATTGATGCAGAGACTTTCTTCTTCTGTGAGATGCAGGATGTCTATTGCTATGCCAGTCCGACAATCACATGGGACGGCGGCATGAAAGATGACTTCAGCCTTATGAATCCCAAATCCACCAAGTTCCACGTGGCAGAAGCAGATATTAACAAATGGACAGACAAATTCCCCGATGCAAATGTTACCTTTGTGGGTGATTTGACAACCAATATCAAACAAAAACGTATAACGGCAAAAGAAGGTTATCAATTAAATTTGGGTGGAGTACAAGTTGACAATGGTCAAAAAGGATTTGTTATTGTTGACGGCCAAGTATTCTATATAGAGTAAAATCATTATGGACACTGCTGAACAGGAACTTGATATTATAGCCCATACACGGAGTGAAGTTTTAAACCGTAAGGAGCTCACAGGTGAGAATTTGTTTCTCGCCTGGGGCTATCCTACGGCTTTTTTCTTGTTCATAGAGTTCATCGCACTCATTGTGTGGAATGAGAACTGGTGTAATTGGCTTTGGGTCGGCATCCCAATAGTTGGCATACCCTTGATGATTTATTTCATTAATGAGGATTATGAACGCACCCGCAGGCGTACACTCAATCAGAACATCATCCTTATGATGTGGGTGTTCATAGGTTTTGCCAGTTTTATTGGTGGCTTTGCTATGGGCTGTGCAGAATTATTTGAACAGTTTTTCTGCACTTTCATGAGTTTGCTCTGCAGTATGGGTTGTTATATGACAGGGATCATTCTTCATTTCAGGCCAAAAACAATTTGTGGTATTATGGGAGCCGTTTTGTCTGTTCTGCCTCTTTTCTTTCAAGGTGAACTCTGGCCGTGGCAATTGCTCATAACTGCAATCATTACAGTTATAGTGCTTATCATCCCAGGCCACATGTACCGACATTATGTAAAACAGTCAACCTTTTGAACCGATATGGATTTCAAATTCCCTGTAATAAACCCATTGCTCCACAATGAGCTACGCCTTAAGATAATGGTTGCACTGGATAATCTGGAAAGTGCTGATTTTGTCTATCTCTGCCAGATTACCGACTCCACAAGAGGCAACCTAAGCGTACAAATAACCACCTTGAAAGAAGCCGGTTACCTTGAAGTAACTAAAACTGGACTTGGCCGCCTTTCCCACACCGTATGCAAGATTACCCGCCAAGGCCACGAAGCCCTAAGTGCCTATGAGGAAGGCCTTCGCTCCCTCTTCAACCAACAAATCCCCCTCCAAAGAGAAACGGAGCACAATAAACAGATAGGCTAATAATCAGAAGTTATTAGCACAAAATAGCACAGGGATACGGTCCTTTTGTGCTATTCTTTTTTTACCTTTGAAGTTCAATAAGATTTGAGAGTTATGCTATTGTCTTCAAACGGTATAGCGGTGACGTCGTTCGCTGCTCCTGAGGTGTGGAGTGCACTTGTTCAGGTGTTTATCATAGCCTTGGCTGTATTGGCAGGAAACATTCTGCGCCGTAAAGTTAAGATACTGCGCCGCAGCCTTATTCCATCGGCATTGCTGGGTGGTCTCATCATCCTGCTGTTCAAACTTTGGGCCGATTTCAACGGAATAATTGACAAGAAGTTTATGGAGACGGTAACCTACCATGCCCTGGCTCTGGGCTTCATCGCCATGTCACTGCGTCCGTCAAAGGATACTGACCGTTCCAATACCCGCACTGTTATTGATACCGGAACGCTTACCATTGCAACATACATCATTCAGGGAATAGTTGGATTGCTCATAACCATACCCATGTTCCTCTGGTGGCGCAATCCCTCTGCCGGGAATGACATATTCTATTCAGGCGGACTATTGCTGCCTATGGGTTACGGACAGGGTCCCGGCCAGGCACTCAATTTCGGAACCATATACCAGCTGGGTGCAGCTGATCAGGACATTGTTTTTCACGGCATAGATTTCGGGCTCTCCATTGCGGCTATCGGATTCCTGGTGGGTAGTGTTGTAGGAGTGATTTATATGAATATCCTCAACCGGAAGAAGAAACTGACCATACATGAGAACGTTTCTGAAAGCCGTCATACCATTAAGGACTATGAGCAGGAGAATGAATTGCCGCACTCTGAATCTGTTGATAAACTTACAATTGTAGTCAGTTTAGTGCTTCTTACCTATTTCCTGGTTTATCTGCTAATGTCATTCATAGGCAAGCTGGAACTGGGCAACTTTGGTGAAAAGACACTTAAACCGCTGGTTTACGGATTCAATTTCTTCTGGGGCATCTTATTCGGTTCACTTGTAAAGATAGTCATCAGAGGTCTGCGCAAGAAAGGATGGATGAGCCGTGAGTATCTGAATGAGTTCCTGCTGAACCGTGTGAGCGGATTCAGTTTTGACGTAATGATTGTAGCCGGCACCGCTGCCATCAGCTTTGAGAACCTCAAGTCCATATGGCTGCCGCTCACTCTTGTATGTATATTCGGTGCATTTGTCACTTTCGTGTATGTGAGATGGGTATCGTTCCGTATCTATCCCAATTATAAGTATGAAGGTTTCTTCTCAATGTTCGGAATGCTTACAGGTACTGCCAGCAACGGCATGATCCTGCTGCGTGAGATTGACCCGCGATATCAGACCCCCGCAGCCAATAACCTGGTGCTCCAGAACATTCCAGCCATGATAATGGGATTTCCGGTACTGCTGCTTTTGGGATTTGCACCCAAGAGCATGCAGGCCACACTGATAACACTTGGAATACTTATTGCGCTGTTTATCACAGCAACCCTGTTCCTTTTCAGAAAACGCAAGAAATAATACCTGACAGAGATGGCACAGAACAAGCCCGAGGAGACGCCCATGATGCGGCAGTTCTACAGTCTTAAGGAGAAACATCCTGATGCTGTACTGCTGTTCAGATGCGGTGATTTCTATGAGACCTACGCACAGGATGCAGTTGAGGCAAGTGAGATTCTTGGTATAACCCTGACACGCCGTAACAACGGTAAGAACGGAGCCATGGCACTTGAGATGGCCGGATTCCCGCATCATGCACTTGATGTATATCTGCCCAAACTTATCCGTGCCGGCCGCCGTGTGGCTATCTGTGACCAGCTTGAAGACCCTAAACTGACCAAGACACTCGTCAAGCGTGGCATAACTGAGCTTGTAACCCCTGGTGTAGCCATGAGTGACAATGTGCTCCAGAACAAGGAGAATAACTTTCTGGCAGCAGTGCATTTTGGTAAAGGAGCATGGGGTATATCGTTCCTGGATATATCTACCGGTGAATATCTTATAGCGGAGGGCCCTGCTGACCATATAGACAAGCTGCTCTCAAACTTTGCTCCCAAGGAGACCCTTATAGAACGTGGCCGCCGTCAGCAGTTTGAGCAGTCATTCGGTCCACGCTATTGCCTGCGTGAACTTGATGACTGGGTGTTTACTGAGGAGTTTGCGCGTGAGAAACTGAACCGTCACTTCAAGGTGCGCAACCTTAAGGGTTTTGGCGTGGATCACCTGCACAACGGTAAAGTGGCTGCGGGTGCCATCCTTGAATATCTGGCAGAGACCCTTCACAACAACATCGGCCATATTTCATCCATCAGACTGATTGATGAGGAGCGTTATGTGCGTCTGGATAAGTTCACGGTACGCAATCTGGAGCTGCTCTCGTCAAACAATGAGGACGGCATTTCACTGCTCAAGGTGATAGACCGTACATCTTCACCCATGGGTGCCCGCCTGCTGCGCCGATGGATGCTGTTCCCGCTTAAGGACACTGCCGCCATAAACAACCGCCTGGATGTGGTTGACCACCTGTTCCGTTTCCCCGATACTGCCGATGCACTCACGGATTCACTGCAGCGCATGGGTGATCTGGAGCGTTTGGTTTCAAAGGCTGCCGTGGGCCGCATCAATCCCCGTGAAGTGCTCTCATTAGGTCTGGCTCTGAAACAGCTTGAGCCGGTTAAGCTGATTTGTGAGGCATCGGATAATCCGCAGTTGCGTGAGGTGGGAAAGAATATTGACCTTTGCGGGAGTCTGCGTGACAATATAATAAGGACCATACGTCCCGATACCCCTATACAGGTAAGCAAGGGTGGTGTTATAGCCGAGGGCATTGATTCTCAGCTTGATGAACTGCGCAGCATTGCCTACAGCGGCAAGGATTACCTGATGCAGATACAGCAGCGTGAGGCCGAGCAGACAGGTATTTCAAGTTTGAAGATAGCATACAACAACGTATTCGGCTACTATCTGGAGGTGCGCAACACCTTCAAGGATAAGGTTCCGCAGGAGTGGATACGCAAGCAGACACTTGTCAATGCAGAGCGTTACATAACCCCGGAACTCAAGGAATATGAGGAGAAGATTTTAGGGGCAGAGGATAAGATTCTTGCGTTGGAATCGCAGATTTTTGCAAATCTGGCAGCTTCAATAACAGAATATGTGCCGGCTATCCAGACTAATGCGATAGAGGTAAGCCGTATAGACTGCCTTCTCTCATTTGCGCGAGTGGCACGCGAGCACCATTATGTAAGGCCTGTGGTTGATGAGAGTCAGATCATTGACATAAAGGAAGGACGTCATCCGGTGATTGAGACCCAGATGGCTCCGGGTGAAAGCTACATCGCCAACAACGTATTTATAGACAGTGACAGCCAGCAGATACTGATAATTACCGGTCCCAATATGGCGGGTAAATCAGCTTTGCTCCGTCAGACCGCCTTAATAACCCTGCTGGCCCAGATGGGCTGTTACGTTCCGGCCGACAGTGCCCGCATAGGCGTGGTTGACCGCATATTCACCCGCGTGGGAGCCAGCGATAACATATCGGCCGGAGAATCCACCTTTATGGTAGAGATGACAGAGGCTGCCAGCATTCTGAACAACCTGACTGCCCGTAGTCTGGTGCTGTTTGATGAATTGGGACGCGGAACATCCACATATGATGGTATTTCTATAGCATGGGCTATAGTGGAGTACATCCATGAGCATCCATCGGCCCATGCCCGCACCCTGTTTGCTACCCATTATCATGAACTGAATGAGATGGCACAGTCATTCAGCCGCATACGTAACTACAATGTTTCGGTAAAGGAGACTGATGGAAAGGTGCTTTTCTTACGCAAACTTGTTGCTGGTGGCAGTGAGCACTCTTTCGGTATTCATGTGGCTGAGATGGCCGGTATGCCGCGCAGCATAGTGAAACGTGCCAATACAATCCTGAAGGAGATGGAGGCTGCCAGCACAGGCAAGGGCATATCACGTCCCAGTGTAGAAACCGGTCAGCACCGTGAGGGTCTGCAGATGAGCTTCTTCCAGCTTGATGATCCTGTGCTCTGTCAGATACGCGACCAGCTCCTCTCAATAGATGTCAATAACCTGACACCCATTGAGGCCCTGAACAAACTCAACGACATAAAAAAGATTCTGAAGGGAAAATGACCCATTAGGGACAGTCCCC
>DBYQ01000068.1 GCA_002310015.1 Bacteroidales bacterium UBA1182 | reverse complement strand
TGTCTACTTATTTCAGGACAAGTCAACCTAGTTCTCTGACTTAAACTGGTCTTTTTCTTTCTGCCAGAGGTTGTCGTTGATTCCTTTGTATTCTCCCCTCATATTGCTGGCCCAGGAATAGACCGCTTTGTCGGGAGTGACAGCAAAAGCATAGCTACCTTCATAAACCATAACCGCCTCGGGAATTCCCTTATATAGGGTTACTGTGACGGGAGTGGTAGCGGCCGTCTCCGTATCGGCTATCTTTTTGTTGACCGATGCCTCCAACTCCTTTGCCAGATCAGCCTTTATGCTACGGGGCTCGGTCTTATCTCCCTCCTTGTAAACTATGCTGTATTTGCGGCCTTCCTTTACAAGGAATATGCCCCACAGGTTCTTGTTCCAGGAGTTACGCATCATATACCCGCAAACAAAACCTTGAGGTGCGTACTCCAGCATCTTGGTCCGATAAGAGTCGTTCGTGACAATTCCCAGGTCTTTGGGATACACCTCTTTTGTGCCGATACTATCAAAATAGGGCTCGCCATTTACAAGAATCTTGCTAATGGGCTTACCGTTTACCATTACGTTACCATCAGCATCTATTTCGACTCCAGGAAGTTTGCGGACCATATCCTCTAAAGACTCAAAAACATTTCCGTCAAACTTTATGGAATTGTATAACTTTAAAAACGCGGAGTCAGCCTCTTGGGCACTTGTAGAAATACACATCGGCATCAGCAGGGATGCCAATACAAACAGCAGGACTTTCTTTCTCATAATGCAATAATTATTTGTTCAATATCTAAACTTAAGTATGCACAGAATGCGTTTTCCGTTAAACGATGATTTTCATAATAATGCTTAATACTTGTTTTTGCAACAAAAGTAGATACTCAGACAATGCCAATCAAAGAATAAGCGCTGCAAAACTGTTGCATTAAATTTGGATTGTTATGAAATATTGGTAACTATGAAATAAGAAGATGGATTATAAGCGCCATTTCTGATATATCATCCATATCAGATCATTCCCAAATGTTTGTACTTATCCACCAGCCTGCACAATTCATCCAGCTCCTGGTATAAAGCGGTTCGACTATAGGTGTAGTTCAGGGTACAGAAAAGGGAGGTTTTCGGACCTCCCTTTTCTTGTACCCGCCGCCGGGGCCGAACCCGTTCCTTTTTTTTTAGTTCGCCACTGCGAACAGGGCGGCCCTCCGGGACCGCTCTCGCTCGCATACTCGCTTCGCCCCAATACGTTATATCATGCATTACGGGCAGACGGGACGGACGCATTGACCCAAACAACGAATGATAGAGAACCTGCCTGGTCCGCGTGAAAAATCGAAGTCCAGGTAAACCGCATCATAATCATCGCCTGTTACTATGGAATTGCCCCAGAAACGTCCTATTGTATCTGTATTTTCAGTCCATTGACGTATGCGCATTCCTGTTGCCGGCAAAAAGATGGAGCGGTCTGTACAACCTTCCACTTTACTGGACACAAAGGGGTCTGACCCTACTGTGTGCTTTATTTGAGGAGCTGCCAATCATCTTCAAGTTTGCCCTCTTTCTTTAATTTGCGGTACTGCTCCTTTGTCAGTATCTCAACTACGCCCCAAAATCCATCGCGGCCATATAAGGTCCATGACTGGGGGTCCTGCAGATACCTCACGGCTTTCAGGCTGCTCTTTTCTACGCCCAGCAGTCCGGCCAGACTCTTACGGTTGAAGAAGTTCTCAAAAACAAATGATTCCAGTTTTGCGGCGTCAATCCTCTTTGTCTTAGAGTCAAGTACCACAAGCGGTTTTTCAATATCAGCTCCATCAATTCTTTTCATCAGGGAACGGACTGGAGGTCCGTACGCCAGATCACCTGAATTAAATACAATATCCAAACCAGGAATCACCCCATCTAAAGCCTCATCGATAGTTATAAGATTAGTCGTATCAACGATTATCGGCCCGAATTCGCTCTTACTCTCACCAGCTGCAAATGCTGCAGATACTTCATGTACTTCATTCCCCGGTAATTCATTAAGTCTAATCTCATAATACTGTTTGTTGATGGGGAGATTAACAGGTTCATATCCCAGGTATGTCACTTTGATTGTGTTGCCGGGATTGAGCAGAGGAAAAGTGAACTTACCTTCTCTGTCAGTAATGCTTTGCGCAACTATACGGTCCAGGGAATCACGTTGTGTCACGTTGACCAACGCCATAGGACCCTCTTTATCTAAGACAACACCGCTTATCATATCACCCGCCTTCTGGGCTGATGCATGATTGCAGACAACTGACAACAATGAGAATGACACAAAGCAAACCACCTTGCACCACCCCTTGGCCAACAAAACCTTTATCCTGCGTATTTTCATAACTGCGTTCGCTTATCTGCAAGCAAAAGTAATTCTCAAATCAACAAACCCCAAGCATTAGGCGTTGCAAAACTGTTGCAATCNNCCCAATACGTTTTCTCACGGATTACGGGCAGACGGGACGGATGGAACGGCCTTCGTTGCGATAAGAGGCGTTGCCCATCGACGCATCACGACAGAACCAGATTCCGTTTGCGTGGTCCCAACCACCCATCAGGAAACTACCGCTCTCATGACTTAGTGTGCTTGACCAGTATACACCGTATTCCGGATACTGATGTAGTGTAGCTACTGCTACCGAGTCATTAAACGCATTGACTGGAAGGAATATCGAGTTGTTCTCATAACCCTCTTTCTTACCCGATACACGGAAACCTTTTACATCGTTCTCTGTTGTCCAGGTCCAGTTGCACTCCCGGCGCAGTTCATCCATCTCAGCACTGGTGGGGACCCTCCAGCTACCTCCCCACTTGACATGAGCCACATCATCCTCCTGGTCCAATACAGTCTTACTATCCTTATCGGAATACTTGGTATAATTGCCCCTGACTCCGTCCACACTGAATTTATAGGTTGCATAACTGTATTCCGTCTTAGTATCAGTCTCACCCCAAGCAAATAATCCGCCTACCTCCTCGGGATTAGCGGCTCCCACGTTACATGTAGCCCATTTTACAGACACTCCCAGGTCAACGTATTCTTCTCTGTCATCAATATGAGCGATGACAACTTCTTGAGCACACAAGGGAATGCAGAGTAACATCAGTATGGATGCCAATGCATATTCAAGGATATTCTTTCTCATAATGCTATTAATTTGGTTTGTTCACTATCTAAACTGCTATAATCCTGAGCGACGAAGCTGAAAAAACTGGTAAAAGTGCTACCGGGTCTCCACCTCAATCGCTCCGAACCATGCAGCCGTACCCCATTTGGTAACAGCCGGCTTACCTATCAGGACTCTGTAATCTTTTATCTTTCTGGCTCTAATTCCAAAAATACGAGCCAACTCTCTTTTGGAATATTCCGTTTTTTTATCGTCTATACCTATCCTTGCAACGTCTCTTCTGGTTATGGTTTGGCCATTCAAGACAAGCAGAGGCTTAGACTTAAGCGGTATGGGGCCATACATGGTCATTTCATCGATACGTTCAGCCTCTATTACCACAGAAGGAAAATACTCATCCACCTTCATCTTGATCTTATAGTAAGTGCCGCTGATCACAGTATCAACCATCTCATAACCCGGATATATAATCTGCAATCTGTCTGCCGGATTCACAAGGCGGATAGAAAAATTACCCTCTTTATCTGTTACGGAATTAGCAACAATACGGTTGGCGCTATCCCTCTCTATGACATTGACCAGCATCATAGGCCCTTCGCTATCTGAAACCGTACCCCGTATCATATCGCCGGCCTTGATTGTATCCTGGGCAGCCACAACCGTAACCGTCTTTTCCTGGGCCGATGCAAAACTGCTCATCATTGAAAACAATGAATATGATACGCACCATACCGCCACGTACCACCCTTTTGCAATCAGGACTTTTATCTTACGTATTTTCATAACTGCGGAAGAAATATAGAGCTACCAGCATATTAAGTAACCCTCATCCAGAGGTAAGTCATTTGGGGCAGACGGGACGGATAAAGGAACCTACTGTCCTGCTACGTGAGCTCAGGAGAATCTTTGACCATATCGAACCGTCTTTATCTATCCTCGGTTTATAATAATCCCTCTTCTTCTCATCAATATTACCACTTGAAGACCCTGAAGTGACAGGATCAAAATATAGAACCACACAACTGCCGGTACGCCCGGGCTCCAGTTCAGAGGTCAAATAATAGCCAGCGTTATAACTGCTCGGATCGTCATCTTCATATGCTGCAACAAACCAGACAGATGTACATGGAAGGAATATGGAGTTTGATTTATATCCGGGAACCTTACTGGTAATCTTATAGCCGTGAACTCCGTTTACGGTTGTCTCAGTCCACTTGCATTTTTCAAACAGTTCCCTAAACTCCTCCCTGGTGGGCATACGCCAGTCACCTCCCCAGTTCACATGGGCAGCATCATCCTCCAGGTCCAGACGCGTTTTCATATCAATATAGGGATTATGATCTATGGTGGCATTCTCAGTATATTTTGAGTACGTCCATTCCTTAGCATCAGTAAACGCTTTTGCATGCTTATAGTTATAGAGTGAATAGTAGGTTTTCTGAGTGGTTTCACCCCAGGCTATCCGGGCTCCACGCTCCCAAGGATTATCGGCACCCAGGTTACAGTCGGCCCATAGCACGCTTAATCCCAGATCAACTTTGGCATCATGTGTAAGAGGCTTTATTGGTTCAGGCTCCAGTATTTTTCTTTCTGCTGGCTCTCTCTGATCCAATACCGGCCTGATGTTGAGACCCCTATAACGATTATCTCCACCACCCAAAGCTTGCCCCATAGTAGCTGTCCAGTAATACGTATATCTTACATTACTGACAAGGTTGGAATCAGCAAAATATTCACCTATAAAACCAGTGGCCGGCAGAAATATGCTCCGTCCCTCATATCCCGGGACATTGCTGGTGATGATATATCCTTTCAGTCTTATCTCAGTACCACCTAAGGTTCCGATTTTCTTTATTTTAATGGTATCCATAACTCTTTTCCAGGTACATCTGGTCTTGAGTTCCCAAAGCTCATCGGCAGTAGGCATGCGCCAGCCATCGCCCAGCAGGACTGCAGCGGCATCATCGTCAGCATCAAGAGTCTCCTTGTAATCAGGCTCCGGATAATTGCCAATAAAGAAATTGTCACCGCCCATATTATACTTGGTCCACTGATTTGAATATTCCCCGAATTTGTAGTTTTTACCTGAGTATTGTCCTGCTTTGGGGCTTGTCTCACCCCATGCAAAGTATGCACCCACTTCATCAGGAGCCTGTGCCCCCAGATTGGCCGATGCCCACTTGACGCTAAGACCCAGGTCAATAGGCTCAGGCCTGGGCAAGGTGACCGTAACGCTCATCTTAGCCTCCTTGTCTGCACTGCGGGCAGTTATCTCACAACTGCCGGTCCCCACAGCAGTCAGAAAACCATCAGTTACAGCAGCCACATCGGCATTCGTTGTACTCCAGACTATGTTTCCGTTGTTAACCTCAAGTCCGGACGGAATCATGCTCACCACCATCTTACGGATTTCACCATAGTGAAGGTCCAAATGTTCATCAGGTAAAGATATTGATGAGAACTTATCGGCTTCAAGTCTTTTGACCGGACGCACGTTCATTCCCACATACCTTCCCTTATCACCTTGCGACAACTCTGCATAAGTATAGACAACAGGTCTTCTCAGTATTTTCAGTCCTCTGCGTCTTGTGAATGTATCGCTCCAGACGGTGAAATACTGACTATTGTTATTTCCCACAGCTGTTGATGACCAGAGATAATAATTCTGGCCAAGACCTTCGGCTTGACCATCAATCATGCAGCCTGCAAATGGGATGAAAATCTTTTTATCCTTATAACCGGGCACATTACTCTTTATTTCCAGTCCCTTCACACCTTTTACAGTCACTGTTTCCCAACTGCAATTCTTTCTCAGCTCCTCAAAATCCTGTGCTGTAGGCATATGCCATTCACCATCTGACAGGACCGATGCCACATCGTCCATATCTTCAAGACGATCCAGATTATCAGCTTTTAGCAGGAACCCTACACTTCCGTCTGTGGTATATTTGTCTACGTACGCTCTAAATTCAGAAGCAGTACTGAAGTAACGGTAGCTTGACCAATTGTAATAATCCTTGGTCTCTATCTCGGCCCATGCATAATAGTCTCCGTAGTCCGATGGATTATCGGCCCCCAGGTTACATGTAGCCCATAACACACCCAGTCCCAAGTCCACGAACTCCATCTCATACGGTGTAACGGTAACGGTGCAAGTGGCGCCTTTGCCGTATGCCAGCACCGTAATCACGCACTCACCGGGTTTCTTGGCCACAATCAGGCCGTCATCCATTACGGAAACCACGTTTTCATCGGACGATATCCAGGTGCAGGCGCTGTTCACGTTACGTCTGCCGCCAGCCATAGTGACATTAAGACGGGTTACTGAAGCCTGCCGCATTTGTATCTTATCCTTTTCAAAAGAGACATCGGTAAGTTCACTCTCTGAGAGCGGCATGACCATACGTACCGATTGCTCCGAGTAACGGTTCTCACTATGCCACTCCGTGCCGTCAATCATGAAATTGAAACCGTAAGCCCCACCCTCTTCGGGCTGAAGACCGGGAGTGGACGTCCAGTATGAACCATAACTATGCTGACGCATCAACTGGCCATCCTGCAGCCAACCTGATGCGGGCAGGAAAATACTGCGGTCCTTGTATCCCTCAATATTGCTTGTTATCAGATATCCGGCCTTTCCGTCCTGCTCGGTCCATTTCCAGGTGCAGTAATCAAGCAGTTCGTTCCACTCGGCCTTGGTTGCCAGACGGCTGCCATCGGTGGTTTTAATATCAATGGCATCGGCCCAGGTCCAATACCATCCAAACGGCCTGAGCTGGGTGGTACCCATATTGACAGTACCCCATTTTACACTCAGACCCAAATCAACATAATCATTCTGGGCAGTGGCGGGAATGCAGAGTGACATCAGTATGGATGTCAATGCAAACATCAGGACTCTCTTTCTCATAATGCAATGCTTTTGGTTGTGTACCATCTAAACTGATATATGCTCAAAATGCGTCTTCTGTTAAAGCGGGTTTCTCATAATAATGCTTAAATCGCGCTGCTTAGGCTCGCCAAAGTGTCCCACACTCACCCCCGCAAGAGCACCATCTAACGCAGGTGCGTGCGTAACATCCCCTCATCTCGGGGGTGTGTCCCACGCAAACCTCACTCACAAGTCTCACAGGGCCGATGCGCGTGTTACACGTTGGCGGATTACGGGTGGACGGGACGGACAGGGCAACCTCTTTCACGTGGCATTACAATATCAAGATTCAGAAATTCAATATCGTGAATCGTCAGGCCCATTGCATACAAGGGGAGTTTTTCGAGAGAACTGGACCAGTAATAGGCTTCAGGTAGAAATATGGAACGGTCCGTTTTACCGGGTTTATTACTTGTAGCCCTTAAACCTTTCACACCGTTTATTGAGTCTACGGTCCAGGTACAATTTTGCCGCAATTCAGTCCATTCCTCTAAAGTGGGCATACGCCAGGAACCGCCCCATCTCACATTGGCCACATCATCAACAAGGTCAAGTGTGGTCTTATTGTCAACCACTCCGCGATTCCTGTCAGTATTGTACTTGGAAAGCTTACTTTTAAAAGGTAATTCTTCACCTACGCCCAAACGATAGTTCTCCCACGTATAGCTCTCCTTGGGTTCCAACTCCCCCCAGGCATAATAATCACCAAAATCCTCGGGCTTATCGGCCCCGACATTACATGTGGCCCATTTTACGCTCAGGCCCAGGTCAACGTAACCATGTATGATGTCAGTATCATCAAGCCATGGTAAATCCAGTCCCGTTTTTGCATTAAAAATGTCATCTATGGTAAATAATCCAAGACTTTCATATTCTGACACATCGATTAGGACTGGAGATTTTGCTGCATCACGCACATCACGGGAATCCAAAGGTGCAAAATCCTCCCAACTTACTGGCGGTAAAGACTTGTCTTCCTGCATCCTGATCTCAAAGTAAGTCTTATCTATTGGGAGAACTATCCGTTCTTTACGATAATAACTGAATTGAATCCTGTCCTTTGGATTGACCAAACGGAATGAGAATTCGCCCTTCAGATCAGTATAAGCATATGCTACTGCACGGTCGGCCGAATCCAGTTCTGTGATATATACTCCCATTAAAGGGCTGACGCTATCGGTAACAACTCCCTGAATAAGATCACCGGCCTTGGGCTTATCCTGCGCCAATAAAGAAGCAGCAGTTGCTTGCAAAAGCAGTAAAGAAATGATGTAGATAAGCTTTTTCATCGGACTTTGTTACCATTGGAGGCCCTCATCAACATTCGTAATTCCCAGTTCTTCAAACTCCGATATGTCAATATCTTCCGGATTGCCATACACAAAATTTGTTTCTCTCAGCTCTACCTGGGGCAGAACTCTGTTTTGCTGTGTAACCGGATCCAACGGCTTGACGGGACGGATATAATATTCGCCTAAGAACAACTGTGCTTCTTTAAACATCCTAAAATAGCCTCCTCCATCGATCCTAAGAAATCCTGGCCTGTATGAATCTTTAATGAAGTCTGTCATATAATTCCCTTTATAACTGTATGACGAATCCACCGGATTAAGATAATGCCCGCCATTACTGGTATTGACTATCTCATATATAGGAACTCTGGTTTTTTGAACTGGAATAAAGATGGAACGGTCTGTAAAACCTTCTATGTTACTTGTAACCTTAAAACCGCATGAGTCAGAATTTTCAACCCAAGTAAAGGTACAGTAACTGAGCAATTCTATCATCTCATCATTGGACGGTGTACGCCAATCCTCACCCTTCTGTAATTTGGTAATATCACTCTCCCCCTTAACGAACGCATTGTCTGCAAAGACATTCCATATGCCGTTCCATTTGTACAAGTAACCCTGATCCAGAGGTGTTGCGGCACCTACATTACATGTGCACCACTTTACGCTGAGGCCCAGGTCAACGTATTCAGGCTCAACTTTATCCTGAGCAAACACGGAGACAGCAGCTGCCTCAATAAGCAGCAATGCTGACAATAGGACTAAATGCTTTTTCATATTCCTGGTTTTGTTGTTTCCGGGGCAAATGTAAGTACTTATAGTACATCAAAACAACAAACAGGCGTTGCAAAACTGTTGCAATTTGTG
>DBYQ01000058.1:63419-69159 GCA_002310015.1 Bacteroidales bacterium UBA1182 | reverse complement strand
GCTCAGAAGGAATTTGCCAAGACTCTCGCTTCATACGCTGACGTTTATGTAAACGATGCATTCGGTACCGCTCACCGTAAGCACGCCACCACAGCCGTTATGGCCGATTTCTTTGATGCTGACCACAAGATGTTCGGCTATCTGATGGAGAAGGAGGTTGTAGCAGTTGAGAAGGTTCTGAACAACTCAGTTAAGCCTGTAACCGCTATCATCGGTGGTTCAAAGGTATCTTCAAAGATCACCATCATTGAGAACCTGCTGCAGAAGGTTGATAACCTGGTTATCATCGGCGGTATGGCTTACACATTCGTTCTGGCCAAGGGCGGTAAGGTTGGTAACTCACTTTGCGAGCCTGATCAGGTTGACGTAGCTCTGGCAGTTCTCAAGAAGGCTGAGGAACTGGGCGTAAAGATTGTTCTGCCCGTTGACTGCCTTGCAGCCGATAAGTTTGACAACAACGCCAATACTCAGGTTGTTGACAACAACAACGTACCCGATGGTTGGGAAGGTATGGATATAGGTCCTGCTTCAGCCAAGGCTATGGCAAGCGTTATCGAGTCATCCAAGACCATCCTTTGGAACGGTCCTGCCGGTGTATTTGAGTTCAGCAACTTCCAGGCCGGTACAAAGGCTATCGCTACTGCAGTTGCCAATGCAACCTCTAAGAACGGTGCATTCTCACTCGTTGGTGGCGGTGACTCTGTAAGCGCTGTAAAGCAGTTTGGTTTTGCCGATAAGGTATCATACGTATCAACCGGTGGCGGTGCCCTGCTCGAGGCTATTGAGGGCAAGATTCTGCCGGGTATCGCAGCTATCAAGGGATAATCTGCAACTTAGCAGGTTATATCCGCGAAATATTTGTAAATTTGGAACCGCAGGAGTTTTTTCCTGCGGTTTCTTATTTTACCAAGATGGTTGTTGAAGCGGATTTGAAGAAGCGTGCAGAACGCATAAAGGAACTATTGCTCAGTTCATCCCTTAAGGAGGCTCTTGAGCAGATCCAGGCACAGATGGCCGGTGTCACGGATTGGTCTATCCTGTCCCGTTTTGAGGATATAGACCGGTCATACAAGTATATGCTGCAGTATTTCAGCCAGGGTTCACCTGATGACCATCGTGACAGCGTATATCACCAGCTTGTACGCCGTTCACTCATCCTTAACGATGATGTGCTCCAGGCGCGTCTGCAACCTGAGTCCATGCTTCTTTACTATCAGCATCTTCGTTCACGCCTTTCAAGCAGCGAGACTATTGAGAGCCTCAGGGCTGAGCTTGAATCATTCGTAGATACACATGACACC
This sequence comes from Bacteroidales bacterium UBA1182, assembly GCA_002310015.1. Classification (GTDB taxonomy): domain Bacteria; phylum Bacteroidota; class Bacteroidia; order Bacteroidales; family Bacteroidaceae; genus Colenecus. Next base: position 67,858 of record DBYQ01000058.1, on the reverse strand, counting down.
AGCCTGCATGAACACACCCTCACTCAGCTGTTTGACCTGATATGGACTAACGGCCAATGGAGCTCCCAAGATTTAGCCTTACTGCTGGAACTCATTGATTCTCCGTTGGTTATGGATGATGACTCTGCACTCGTTGTAAGCGCAGTCACACTGTCACTCATGGAGCGTTTTGATCCGCTCAAATGCATGTTTTTGTGTCAGGCGGCAGAGAACCTAAGCCTTGCGGTGTCAATCCGCGCCTTGACAGGTCTGGCCGTCTCTTTGTTGGGCTACAAGGATGTCCTGCCCTATTTTCCTGAAATAAAAGACCGCATAGCGCTGTTATCGGATGTACCGGGTATACGTGAGCGTATGCTTAAGGTGCAGATGGCGCTGCTCCTGTGCCGTGAGACCAAGGAAATAGACCGCCGTATGCGTGAGGAGTTCATTCCCACCATGCTGCGTAACCCCAAGCTCGGTGACCTGATGCGTGAGGAACTGGAGCGTGATGATGTCAGCCCAGACTGGATGGAATGGATTGAGAAACCTGAAATCAAGGACAAGCTTATGCAGATGTCGGAACTCCAGATGGAGGGTGCCGATGTCTATATGAGCACATTCTCAAACCTCAAGAACTATCCGTTTTTCCGTTCCATATCCAACTGGTTCCGCGTTTTCAGCATGGACCAGCCGGATGTAAAGAGTGCATTCGGAACTGATGGAGTTTCTTCAACCATCGGCAAATCAATGCTCTCAAGCCATATATTCTGTAATTCAGACAAGTATTCATTTGCCCTTACATTCTCACAGATACCGCGTGAACAGCGTGAGATGATAACAGGCCAGCTGAATGACGAGGCTATTGAATCCATGAATGAACATGGTTCCAGTCCGTCGCCCGTAGAGGTTACCGAGACATTCTCCGCCCGGCAATATACTCAGGACCTGTACCGTTTCTTCAATCTATTCTCACGCCGTCACGAGTTTAGGGATCCCTTTGCTACAGACTTTAACCTGCTCATAGATACACCATTATCCATACTTCTCCAAACTGATGAATCAGAACAGAAGATAGCGGCTTGGCTTTTGCAGAAGAACTATTTTGAGGAGGCCGTAAACGTATTCAGGCTTATGGAGGAACATGCCAACTCCTATTCAACTGACTACAGGTTCTATCAGCAGTATGGTTATGCCCTGCAACGTACACAATCCTATAAGGATGCTCTTGAGGCCTATCGCCGATCGGATATACTCCAGTCAAACAACAACTGGACCATGCGCCATTCGGCACAGTGCTTGAGGATTCTCGGAGAGCCGGAGGAAGCCCTGAAACTTCTCCTGGAGGCTGAAAGGAACAGCGCTGACAACCTCTCGCTGCAGATTCAGATAGGCGATTGTCTGGTTGACCTTAAACGCTACGAGGAGGCACTTACACGCTTCTTCAAGGTGGATTATCTCAAGCCAGATTATCCCAAGGCTTGGCGTGCCATCGGCTGGTGCGCCTTCCTGGCAGGCCGATATGACCGCGCCATAGAGTACTACAACAAGCTTCTCAGCTCAAAACCCACGGGTAATGACTGCCTCAATGCCGGTCATGCGCATCTTGTCAGCCATAACATCCAGATGGCTGTATCTCTCTACAGGCAGTGCAGCAGTATTATGGGTAAGGATGAGTTTGAATCTGAATTTGACAAGGATCGTTCCATCCTCATAAGCAAGGGCATATCGGAACAGGATTTCCCTCTTCTGCTTGACCTGATTTGAATAGATTAGAAAAAAGGCTCGTTCAGACTTAACTTTTTGCTATTTTTGTAATCTAATTAAAGGCAGACCATAAATCTGCCCTAATGAATATAACCTAAAACCAATAATAACTAATAACTTCAAATGAAAGCCAATAGACTTTTTGTCGGAGCATTGCTTCTGTCTTGCTCCGTAGTCCTGTCAACACAGGACGCATCCGCTGCGAAAAAGGTCCAGGAAGGCCAGGTAAAAGCTTCACAGCGATTTGTTCATAACTATGGTGGTCGTGGTAACCCCTATCTGCCTCTTTGGGAGCATGTTCCAGATGGCGAACCCAAGGTATTTGAGGATCCTGACCGTCCTGGTCATTACCGTGCATACATCATCGGTTCACACGACGTAAGCGCCAACCGTTACTGCGGTCCCGATATCCGCATCTGGTCAGCACCTATCGAGAACCTGAATGAGTGGCGTGATGACGGTCCTATTTTCACTTATCAGGCCTCCAATGGACGTTGGGACGTAATGTACGCTCCTGACCTGGTTGAGGTTATCGAGAAGGATGATAAAGGCAAGGACAAGAAAGTATATTATCTCTATCCCCACAGCCGTGGTCCCCGTCGTGAGGCTATGGTCTGCAAGGGTGATCGTCCCGATGGCCCCTTCACTCCGCTCAACCTTGATGAGAATGAGGCTGCAATAGCAGGTAGCTGCATCGGATTTGATCCTTCTGTATTCATTGAGAAGATAACTGACAAGAATGACCCCGACTATGCAAAGGGCTTCCGCGCATACGCTTACTGGGGCTTCCAGCACTCAACGGGTGCCCAGCTTGACCAGAATACCATGTACTCTGTACGTCCCGGCACACAGGCTGTAGATCCCCTGCTCCCCGCCAGCTCAAGCTACGGCCGCGTACGTGACCGTCAGGGAACAGTCTATACAGCTCTTGCAGAGGGCCAGGATCCCGGTGAGTTCAACTTCTTTGAGGCTTCATCAATCCGTCAGGTAGGTAATAAGTACGTTATGATATTCTCAGGTTACTCAGGTCCTGACTACGGTCTGGGTTCAACCAACTCAGCCCTGCGTTACTGCTATGCAGACTCACCTCTTGGTCCCTGGAAGAGCGGTGGTGTAGCTGTTGATTCACGTGGTGTTACCCTGAATGAGGATGGCACCAAGCTTATGACCAGCAACTTTGCACACAATACCCACGGCAGCATCCAGCAGATTGGTGACCAGTGGTACATTTTCTACCATCGTCCTCCAAGAGGCAACGGTAACGCCCGTCAGGCTATGGTTGCTCCTATCAAGATTGAGTGGGATGAGAAGCCTGTATCAGAAGGCGGTAAGGTTAAGATTCACGGATATGACCCCTATGCTCCCGATGAGATCTGGGAGGCTAAGGCTTCAAACGGTGACTGCTACAGCGGTGCTGAGGTTACTTCCGAAGGATTCAATATCTACGGTCTGCCTCCATATGCATACTATTCAGCAGGTTACGCTTGCGTATTCATGAACAAGGACGGTGGTCAGAACCGCAACTCACTGCAGGATAACTGGGATATCTGGAACAACGAGCAGATCTGCAACGTTGACGCAGGTGATATTATCGGTTACAAGTACTTCGGTCTGGGCGGTCTCAAGAAGGACAGCAAGGGTATTGAGGCATTTGATGGTACCACATCCAAGCAGCATTCATCATTCAACATCTGGTTCAAGAGAACAGCAGGTGAGGGCGGTATCAACGTCAAGGTTATGATGGACGGTCCCTGGAAGAACGATGTATGGAAGGGTAAGGAGATCGGTAAGATCAAGATTCCTGCTAATTCTCCTGTTGATGATGTTCAGAAGTATACAATCGACGTATCTGAGTTTGTTGACGATATTGAGGGCAAGCATGCCATCTATCTGGTATTCGACGCTGCTGTTGACGGTCCCATCGGACAGTTCTACGGTTGCGGATTCAACACCAAGACCACTTCACTCAAGCGCCCCAAGCCTCCTGTGCTTAACGTAACTATCGGCGGAAAGGCTATTGAGCTGCCTACCGAGCCTATCCACTCAAATGATAACAACGGTTATACCGATAACACTCATTATGAGATGGACTACAAACTGGAGCCCGGCCAGAAGTCAAAGGTTAAGGTTGAGTGCCTCTGGTCAACAATGCAGTTCTGGGTAGATCAGATCAAGGGTGATGAGGGCACCGCCGTCATCACTGCTGAGTACCTCTTCCCTGGCACTACCAGCAAACAGACCAAGGTCTATAAGATCAATATCTCCAAATGATACAATTGGGGACAGACCCCTTTTGTATCATTTTACCTCCAAAAGCGTCTGGAACCCCATCCGGACGCTTTTTTCATTAATAAGAAAATCAAAAATGATACAAAAGGGGTCTGTCCCCAATTGTATCATGGAGCGAGACCGCGGTCCCGGAGGGCCGCCAAGCGAAATGAAATGATGATAACTGCACTTAGGACCCGTGCCATAGCGAACTTTTTCGTTAAGCCAAACGAACAGAGGTAACTTGTTAACTCTGTCGTGGCGAGAAAAAGTGGGCGAAGCCAACGGTAGTGAGCGTATTTGCGTAGCAAATTAAAAAAAGGTTTTGGTTGACCTTCCGGGTCCGGGGGTTCGAATCCCTCTTCTTCCATAAAGCAAAAACAGGCGCCAAATCGGCGTCTGTTTTTGCGGAAGAAGAGGGATTCGAA
>DBYQ01000058.1:0-63380 GCA_002310015.1 Bacteroidales bacterium UBA1182 | reverse complement strand
CATTCGACCACTCTGCCATCCTTCCATACTCATCGCGGCTTTCTCTCCGTTTGAGCGGTGCAAAGGTGGATATTTTTTTTGGAAACAGCAAACACTATCCAACTTTTTTGATTACTTTGCAGAAAAATAAATTACCAGTATTTATAATATGGACAAAAACAAGGTAATCGAATTCATTAAACATAGAGTTCTGGAGAGATTCGCTCTTGGAGCTGATGCCGCATCACAGGAAGAGGTTAACTCCAATGTGCATAAGGGAATAATGATACGTGGCACAAACCTTTGGGTTCTCATATTCGCCATATTCATTGCTTCTCTCGGCTTGAACACAAACTCTACGGCCGTAATCATCGGCGCCATGCTCATATCCCCACTTATGGGTCCTATAATCGGTATGGGTTATTCAATGGGAGTATTTGATTTCAACCTGCTTAAGGAATCCCTGCGCAACTTCCTTATAATGATTGTAGTAAGTTTGGTGACATCGGCCATATTCTTTACCCTGCCGCTAATTTCATCAACGCAGAGCGAGCTGTTGGCACGTACCCAGCCTACTACTTACGATATTCTTATCGCCCTGTTTGGCGGTCTGGCAGGAATGGTAGCACAGACACGTAAGGATCGTACCGGTACAGTAATTCCGGGTGTGGCCATTGCAACAGCTCTTATGCCCCCACTCTGCACCGTAGGCTATGGCCTGGCCACATTCCAGTTCAAATTCATGCTGGGTGCCTTGTATCTTTTTACCATCAACTCCATTTTTATTGCTTTGGCATCATTCATAGTTACCAGAGTAATGAAATTCCAGATGATTGGTGAGCTGGAGCCGCTTAAGCTCAAGAAACTCAAGAGCATCATGATTTCAATCATTGTTCTTGTAACATTCCCCAGTATCCTGATTGCTATTTCAATCATACAGAGATCCGCTTTTGAGGCCAACTACAAACACTTTGTCGATGAGGCTTTCAATTATGACAACACGTTTGTGGTTGAGTCATCGGCCCAATATAAAACCGGACGTAAAAAGCAATCAGTCATAGAAGTACGTCTGTTTGGCGAACCTCTGTCAGAGAATGTGGTAAACAATATCCGTGGCCAGATGTCAAGCGTTTACCATCTGCCCAAGGTGGACCTGGTGGTGCGTCAGGCCAATCAGGAGGATGGCGGGATAGCCATTACGGCCCTGCAGAGCAACTATACGGAAATGCTGAACGAGAAGAACCGCCAGATATCACGCCTGCAGGAGCAGTTGTCATCCATACGTACTGCCGATACCCTTGCAGTAAGCAGCATGTCACGTGAGCTTGGCATATTTGTTCCGCAGATAAAAGAAATGTCGCTGCAACGGCACATCTCATACGATATTGACGGTGCTCCTACTGACACCATATATCTCTGTATCATGTCCTTCAAGGAAGATATGGAGGATGAGCCCGATGTAGAACTGATCAAGCATTGGTTACACAACCGTACAGGTGTAAGCAATATCAGATTATTGTTTGAATAACAGATTCTTACATGATTTATCCTGACAATTTTGAACATAAGACCGGTTTTGATGAGATAAGGCAGATGCTTGCAGACCGTTGCATCTGTCCGCTTGGCGTGCAACAGGTTGAGGAAATGCAGTTTCAGACCGATTATGGGCCCATTGAAAAAGCTCTTGATGAGACAATGGAGTTTGTCAGGATACTCACTGAAGGCAAATCATTTCCTGATCAGAACTACCATGACCTTCGTGAGGCTCTGGCCCGCATCAAAGTTATGGGCACATGGCTTGATGAGGCTGAACTGCTTGGTTTATGGCGCTCACTTGAGACAATAAGCGGCATTGTGGAGTTCCTCTCCAAGGAGGATAACCAGGGTCTCTACCCCAATCTGACGGAACTTGCTGACAGCGTGGCTGTATTCCCCACTATTACCCAAGGGATAGCCCGCATACTTACCAAGTTCGGCAAGCTTAAGGACAATGCATCACCGGAACTATACCGCATCCGCATGGATCTGGCCAACACATCTTTCAGCATATCACGTATCCTGAACAGCATTTTGCGTCAGGCGCAGACAGACGGTGTAGTTGACAAAGATGCCGCTCCAACCATGCGTGACGGCCGTCTGGTGCTGCCCGTAGCGCCCGGATTAAAGCGTAAGATACGCGGTATAGTACATGATGAATCGGCATCGGGCAAGACCGTTTTCATCGAGCCTGAGGAGGTTGTTGAGGCCAATAACCGCATACGTGAACTTGAGGCCGATGAAAAGCGTGAGGTCACACGTATCCTTATCTCTTTTACAGACAGCATACGCCCGGAGATTCCGTCCATACTTGAATCATACGGATTCATGGCCAAGATTGATTTCATACGTGCCAAAGCCCGCCTTGCTCTTGATTTTGACGCCTGTAAGCCCATTCTTGAACGCAAGACGATGGTTGACTGGGTACAGGCCGTGCATCCGCTGTTAAAGCAGTCTCTTGCCAAACATGACAAGACGGTGGTTCCACTGGACATAGACCTTGACTCCAAGAATAGCATACTGCTTATATCGGGCCCCAACGCAGGCGGTAAATCCGTCTGTCTTAAGACTGTAGGCCTTCTGCAGTACATGCTCCAATGCGGAATACCTGTTCCGATGCGTCCCAACAGCCACGCAGGCATATTCAAGAGCATATTCATTGATATAGGTGATGAGCAGAGCATAGATGATGACCTGAGCACCTACTCCAGCCATCTGCTTAACATGAAGAATATGCTTAAGAATGCCGATAACCGCAGCCTCATTCTTATAGATGAGTTTGGAAGCGGAACGGAGCCGGGCATTGGCGGCGCAATAGCTGAGGCTGTTCTGGCACGTTTCAATCGCAACCGCGTATTTGGCATAATAACAACACATTATCAGAATCTCAAGCACTTTGCTGATGGCAATGATGGCATACGTAACGGTGCCATGCTCTATGACCGTCATCTCATGCAGCCGCTATATATATTGCAAATAGGTAATCCCGGCAGCTCATTTGCCGTTGAGATAGCCCGCAAGATCGGTCTTCCTGAGGATGTCATTGAGGATGCCACACAGATTGTAGGACGCGATTACGTTAATGCCGACAAGTACCTGCAGGATATTGTCCGCGACAAGCGTTACTGGGAAAACAAACGTCAGAACGTGCATCAGCTTGAAAAACAGCTGGATCAGCAGATAGAACAGCACCGTCAGGAGCTGGAATCACTGCAAAAGGAACGTAAATCAATCATCCGTGAAGCCAAGGAGAAGGCTGATCAGCTTATCCAGGACTCCAACGCCATGATTGAGAATACCATTCGCACCATCAAGGAGGCTCAGGCCGATAAGGAACTTACCCGTCTGGCCCGCCAGGAACTTACAGAGTTCAAGGATACTCTTGATGACCGTCAGAACAGCGAGGAGGAGCTCAAGATACAGCGTAAGATGGAGCGCATCCGTCAGAGTCAGGAACGCCGTGAACAGCGCAAACGTGACAAAGCCCTGCACCACCAGAAGCTGGAATCAGCACAGAATTCAGATAATTCAGATAATTCTCAATTCTCAACTCTCAATTCTCAATTAAAGAGTTCCCCCAAGCAGTCATTCAAAATTGGTGACACAGTCCGTCTTATCGGTCAGACTCAGGTTGGTGATGTGATTTCAATCAATAAGAATGACATTACGGTAGCTTTCGGGCATATTACCAGCATAGTAAAGGCTAACCGTCTGGAGCCTGCCGAGGCCGTAAAGACGCAGGATGTGCGTTCCGCTACATACGTAAGCAAGCAGACCCACGATGACATATACAACCGTAAACTGGCTTTCAAACCGGATATTGACGTACGTGGTATGCGTGGTGATGAGGCTATCCAGACTGTGATGCACTTTATTGATGACGCCACGCTTATAGGCATGAGCCGCGTGCGTATCCTTCATGGCACCGGTAACGGCATACTGCGCAACCTGATACGCCAGTATCTGCATACTGTACCTGCCGTCAAAGATTATCATGACGAGCATATACAGTTTGGCGGCCATGGCATTACAGTCGTAGATTTAGGCTAAAATGATACAAAAGGGGTCAGACCCCTTTTGTACTATTTTTGAAAAATATGAAGAAAATTGGTCCACACGTTTCAGCTTCAGGGGGTGTTTTCAATGCTCCCATTAATGCTATGGCAGTTGGCGCCACGGCTTTTGCCCTGTTTACAAAGAACCAGCGCCAGTGGTTTGGCTCACCTCTGCAACAAAGTGAAATAGAGCAATTTAAGAATCAAGTCTTAAAGTCCGGAATTGAGGCTAAGTATATACTTCCTCATGACAGTTATCTGATAAATCTGGGTAGTCCCGATGCAGAAGGTTTGGAGAAATCACGCGGCTCATTTCTGGAAGAGATGCAGCGTTGCGAGCAGCTTGGACTCACCATGCTCAACTTCCACCCAGGCAGTCACCTCAAGCAGATTACCCCAGAGGAATGCATGGACCGCATAGCGGAGAGCATCAATATTACTCTTGATAAGACCAAAGGCGTGACAGCTGTAATTGAGAATACCGCAGGTCAAGGCTCAAACATAGGATTCGCATTCTGGCAGATAAAGCGTATCATAGACGGCGTGAATGACAAATCGCGCGTTGGAGTATGCATCGACACCTGTCACACCTATACTGCCGGCTATGACCTAAAGAACGAATATGAGCGTGTCTGGGAGGAATTTGATCAGGAAATAGGCTACAACTATCTCCGCGCCATACATCTTAATGACAGCAAGAAGGAGTTGGGTTCACGTGTGGACCGTCACGATTCCATCGGCAAAGGATTCCTGGGGCTTGATTTCTTCAAGAAGATTATGCAGGACTCCAACCTGAACCACATCCCCTTCATCCTTGAAACGCCCGACGAAACCCTCTGGGCCGATGAAATCACCCTCCTCCACTCCATGGAGTAATTGAAAATTGAAAATTGAAAATTACACGCACCTGCGTAACTTGCACCTGCGTTAAATAGCCCGCGACATTAAAATAGGTTCGGAAAAAATTTCCGAACCTATTTTATAATTTTCAATTTTCAATTCTCAATTTTCAATTTTTTTCTCTTCAGCTTCAATCTGCTTAATATACTCCGTGGGGCTAACGCCGTAGTACTGCTTGAAGGTGGTAGAGAAGTGTGTCTGTGAAGAGAAACCTACGCTGTAGGCAATCTGGGAAACGTTCACCTTCTTCTCCTTGAGCAGTTTCATGGCCTGTTGCATGCGGATATTCTGCAGGAACCTTGCAGCGGAGAATCCGGTAAGTTCCTTCAGCTTGCGATGCAGCTGCGTGCGGCTCATACCCACCTCGTCAACCATGAAGGATATATTGAACTCGCTGTTTGAGATGTTCTTGTTGACAATTGACATGACACGCTTCATGAACAGCTCGTCACTTGATTCAAACTGTACGGGAGCCACCTGTTCTGCCTGTTCCTGCTGGCCTGAGTACTTGCCCTTAACGATGAGGCGGTTATTGATAAGGTTGGCCATAAGTGACTTAAGCTCACTGATATAGAACGGTTTGGGCAGATAGCTGTCTGCACCGGTATCAAGTCCTAAAGTACGGTCCTGAAGCTTGTTCTTGCCTGACAGCATGATGACAGGGATATGGCTTACCAGTGAGTTACCCTTAAGTGCCTTTACCAGTTGGATGCCATCCATCTCAGGCATAACCACATCAGTTAATATAATATCAGGGATCTGTGATACGGCAATCTTCAGTCCCTCCTTGCCGTTACGAGCGGTAATCACCTTGTAGCTCTGTTTGAGACTGTCTGTCAGATAATCAAGCATTGAATCATCATCATCCACAACCAGCACTTTAAAGGTTCCTTTAGCCTGGTTGGTTTCTTCCGGTTCATCCAGATCCATACTTGCCCTGTTGCGGTCCAGTTGCTGGCGCACAACCTCCTCTGGATCAACCATATCCTCTTTTGCTATATGACTGTTTCCAAGCGGCAGGCGGAAAGAGAATACACTACCCTTCTGTCCGTCCGTACGATTGCCGGCCTTAATGGTTCCGTTATGCATGTTTATAAGCATCTGGCTGTAATTAAGTCCGATACCCATTCCCATGGTGACCGATGTAACATCATTGTCAACCCTGTAGAAACGTTGGAACACCCTGTTCACGTCATCCTTGTCCAGGCCGATGCCGGTATCAATCACAGAAACCTCAACATAATTGTGCAGCGGGCCGCTCTCATGGTCATCGGTCCCTACCTCAACATCTATTTCAATCGTACCGTCATCGGGCGTGTATTTGAAGGCATTTGACAGCAGGTTCATCATAACCTTGTCAATGCTGTCACGGTCAATCCAGACAGGCTGCTCTACCATGGGATGGTTGAAACGGAAGTTTATGTTTCGTTTCTCAGCCGTCTGCGTGTATAGCTCAAACGGGCCCATCAGGAAGTTTATGAGGTCAGTTTCAGCAAAATGAAGTTGCATCTGGCCCTCATCATACTTACGCATATCCAGCAGCTGGTTTATAAGCGACAGTATTCTGGTGGAGCTCTTGTGCATCTGACGCAGGTTAGGCAACATCGTGGCAGGAGTATTGTCATCGCGCAGCATATCCTCCAACGGTGAAATGACCATAGTCATAGGAGCACAAATCTCATGGGCCACATTGATGAATGACTGGAACTTGGCCTCATCCATCTCCCTCTCACGTGATTTACGGCGGAGCTTGAATATAACCATCAGAATAGCCAGCACAATAATCAGATAGATACATACAGCCAGGGATGTGGCATACCAGGGCGCTTCAATCTTGATATTGTAAGTCTTTGGTTCTGAGACGATATCATTCAGTCTGGCTCTAACGGAAAGCGTGTATCGCCCGAATCCCAGCCTTGAGAACGTAAACCTGTTGACACCCGCCGGATTGCTTGTCCACTCCCTCTTGTCCGGATTAAGTGAATACTCATAAATCAGGCTGGCCTCATCACCATAATTGAGCGTACTGAATTCAAGCGTAAAGGAGTTGTCCCTGTATGCCAGCCTGAACTGGTCAGACATGCTCAGGGGCTTCTCTGAGATACGTTTTCCGCCCGACAGTGATTCATGGGTAATCTGTTCACCGTTAAGATAGAACCCGGTCATAATCACTTGGTTGACCTTGGATCCGGTTGTTATGTTGTATGGGCTGAAAGCCGTAATACCTGCATTGCTTCCAAAATATGCCCTTCCATCAACTGCAGAGAACGCTGATACCCTGTTGAATGCCTTCTCCTCCGTAAAGAAACGGCTTATCTCCAGATTCTCGGAATTAATACGGTTAAGGCCGTTCGGGGTTGCCACCCATACATATCCGTCATTATCCTTTATCATACCACGGATATCATCGTTTGAGAGTCCTTTTGAGGTGTTCAGAAGGCGTGTTTCACCATTTGTGGAATCATATATTATCACGCCCTTGGTAGTTCCGAACCACATTATGCCATTACCCTCTTCAAGAATACAGGTACAGCCCGATGTACCCATGGCGGCCAATATCTTATTGTTGGGCAGGAATGTGTTGTGGTCAACATCAAAGCAGTCAACACCGTTGTCATGTCCTATCCAGAGCCTGTTCCAGGAATCAACAACCATGGTATGTATCCAGTCATTGCTGAGCCACTGGCCGTTCCTGCCGCTTTGGGCAAAACTTGTGTACAGCGCAGGTTTCATATCTGACGGATCCAGCCTGCTGAAACCGCTTCCAAGTTCTGAATAATAGATTCGTCCCTGCAGATCCTCTGCTATTGATGAGACATTTGAGTACTCATTGGTCATTACGGGGCGCAACCGTCCGGTTTCGGTATCAAGTATGGCAAGACCTCCATTGGGATAACCCACCCATATCCTGTTACGGTTGTCACGGAACATGCAGTTAATGTAAGCAGAACCTTTGCCTTCCTTCAACACTTCACCCTCATTTGACATACAGGTCAGGCTGTTGTTGTTGTATCCTATCCAGAGCCGGCCCTTGGTATCAGTAATCATCGCAGTGACAGTTCCCGATACATCCTCCTGATAATCAGAGAATTTCCAATAGTCAAACTCATTCCTCTCCTTTGTTACAAGTATATAATCGGAAAGAAAGCATCCTATCCAGATGTTATCGGCTTTATCACGGTAGTAAGCGCTGACATCAAGTTTCTCCAGACTGCGGTCAAACGGTTTAAGCTCCACCCTTTCAAGCTTCCTCTCATTGGTGAGGGCAAGAAGTCCCTTACCGCGTATGGATATCTTAAGGCCATCCTTGTCAATGAAAGAATGGGTTATCTCCCAGATACCTTCATCGGGCGTAAGCCGCGTAAGAGTACGCCTGTCAGAGTTCCACATATAAAGATGGTTATTGGTGGTAATATAGACATTGCCGTTTTCATCCTTGTTGATACCGGTAATGTCATGGTCAAGCATGTCAGGACGGAACTCCGTTATCTTGTCTGTCTTAGGGTCGTACAGCAGAATTCCTGTTGTGGAACCCAGCCAGATGGTTCCTTCCTGATCCTCAAGCAATGTACGGAATACCCTCTGAGCCGTAGAGAACGTATTGACACTTACAACACTGTTGGCCTGCACCGGATCCTTGGGATCTACCCAGAAAATGCCGTTGCCGCGTGCTGCAATCCATATCTTTCCGTCACTGAACTGGCTGATTTTCTCAATATAAGGTGACCTGCTCCCGGGGAACGGAACCGTATGGAAACTTTTCTCACTTGATCTTAGATATTGTAATCCGCGGTTTGTTCCTATCCATAATGTTCCGTCAGCATCTATGTACAGGCTTCTTACATAATTGCTCAGAAGTGAAAGTGAATCATTGTCATCATGGAAGAACTGATGGAAATTGTATCCGTCATAACGGTTAAGACCATTCTCCGTTCCAATCCACATGAATCCTGACAAATCCTCACAGATGGCATGGAAACGGTTATCGGATACCTGTCCGATAGGGAAATGATATATTCTTTGCGCATTTGCGGTTATGGCAATACACAATGCGGTCAGTAAAGCAATAATTGGTTTACGCATAAAACCCGGGATTAATTCTACAAAGACAAAGATACTCCAATATTTCTGAATGTTCCATAGTTGACGTGCGCTTTTGGAACAAATCTTAATATTTGGAACAGATGAAACATTTATTGATGTGACAGTCCGATATTAATAATGTTCAACTCGATGTGGTTTTTTCTATAGTATTTATGGTTTTGGTTTCATCAGAACACTCTTTTTACGTACCTTTGAAAAAGATTTCTGAACATTAACAACCAAAACCATAAAACTATGAGAATTAAAAGTGCATTACTTACAGTAGTCCTGTCATTTTTGACAATCAGTTCAGCCAGCGCAAAAAAGCATTGGGTAGCTACATGGGCCACCGCAGAGCAGGTGGTTGAGCCCCACAACTGTCCCCCAGCCCCAGGCCTTGGCAACAATTCAATACGTCAGATAGTACAGACGTCCATCAGCGGCAAGGAAGTCCGCGTAAAGTTCTCTAATGAGTTCAGCCAGGGTCCTGTAACCATCAACGCAGCAGAGATAGCACGTGCAGCCACAGCCGGCAGCAGCAGTGACATCATTGCTGGAACAGAGGTAAGCCTCACATTCGGTGGCAAGAAATCAGTTACCATAGAGCCCGGTAAACTCGTTACGTCAGATCCAGTCAAGTTCCCCATGGGTACACGTGAGAATGTTGCCATCACCATGCATCTGGGTGAGGCTTCATCAACCAGCGTGACAGGCCACCCCGGCTCACGTACTGATTCATATCTTATTGAAGGTCAGGGCTCAGACTTTACAAATGCTGTAAAGACTGCCCACTGGTACATCATTAACGCCATTGAGATCAAGGCTGAGAAGAAGGCCCGCGCCATAGTAGTCCTGGGCAACTCCATAACTGATGGTCGTGGTTCAACCACCAATGAGCAGAACCGTTGGACCGATAACCTGTCACGCCGTCTGCTTGCCAATAAGAAGACCAAGCGTGTATCAGTGCTGAACATGGGGCTTGGCGGAAACTGCATACTTAACGGCGGTCTCGGCCCTACCGGCAAGAGCCGTTATCCGCGTGACCTGTTCCAGCAGGAGGGCGTAAAATACATCATCCTGTTTGAGGGTGTCAATGACCTGGGCGGCTATGGTGATGCAACCGCAAAAGCAAAGCAGATCATAGAAGTTTACAAACAGATCATAGATGAGGCACACGAGCGCGACATTCTTGTCTACGGTGCTCCCGTAATGCAGTTCAAGGGCAACAACTATTACAGTGAGAACCATGAGGCAGGACGTCAGCAACTCAACCAGTGGATCCGCAACGGAGGTTATTTTGACGGTGTCATTGACTTTGATGCAGCCATGGGTAATCCCGATGATCCTGCACAGCTCAACCCCAAGTATCTGTTTGAGAACGATTATCTGCACCCCAATGCTGAAGGCTATGTGCAGATGGGCAACTGCATAGACCTCAAGTTGTTTGAGAAATGAGGTAACTTAATATAAAAACTAATTAAAAGGGGATGTTCCGACAGTTTACAGGAACATCCCCTTTTGAGTTATTGATTTAACTTTTGACGATTCAAATGATAATCTATATATAAATCATAACGTACATATGTCATTTAAGTCAGTCAGAAAATTTCTTATAATCGGTGCAGTAGTCTTATTGCCCTTGACAGTGTGTTCACAGTTTCCCGGTGGAGGATTTCCCGGAGGTGGCGGAGGATTTCAGGGAGGCGGTTTCCCAGGTGGCGGATTCCCCGGTGGTTTTGGCGGACGTTTCCCCGTTCAGGATCAGGAAGGAGGCCAGATGCCAGGCGGTTTCCCCGGCGGAGGCGGATTCGGAGGCTTTGGCGGCGGCTTTGGAATGGGTACGGAATATGACCCTACCACAACCCGTAATGATGTGGAGTTTACATCATCAAACCTGCCTATCGTGATTATCCAGACAGAGGGCAAGACACTCACCAACAGGGAGAAGTCTGGTGCCACAATGAAGATCATTGACAATGGCAAGAAACGCAATAAAATAACTGATCCGGCTAACGGATATGACGGAAACATCAAGATAAAGCTTCGCGGAAATTCATCACTGTTCTTTGATCAGAAGCGTTTTACATTTGAGACAGTAACCTCTGAAGGCAAGGCCAATGATGTGGAACTTTTAGGCATGCCGGCCGATAATGACTGGGTGCTGCTGGCTCCATATAATGACGTCTCAATGATGCGTGACGCGTTTGCATTTGACATGTGGAATAACATGGGCCATTGGGCACCGCACACACGCTATTGTGAGGTAGTCATGAACGGCAAGTACATAGGCGTTTACACACTTTGTGAAAAGATCAAACGCGGCAAGAACCGCATTGACATAGCCAAGCTCACCTCTAAGGATACCACAGGTATCGATATCACAGGTGGTTACATAGTACGTGTTGACCCGCCCGATGAAGGTGAGAAATCATTCACATCTGATGTTCCCGGCATCATGAACACCAACGTAGGCGGCATGTTCGGCGGATTCGGAGGCGGAATGGGCGGCTTTGGGGGCGGTTTTGGCGGCAGGGCTACCGTAACATGGACCATCTTATACCCCAAGGCCAGCAAGATGACCGATAAGCAGCAGGAGTATATCGCCAATTACGTAAATACCGTTGAGAAGGTAATCCAGAGCGATGATTTTGCAGATCCGGTTAACGGCTACGCCAAATACATTGATGTGGAATCATTTGTGGATTACTTCATTCATACTGAGCTCAGCCTTAATGCCGATGGCCTCAAGCGCAGTACCTATTTCTATAAGACCAAGCAGAATGAGGACGGTACTGGCGGTAAACTGCATGCCGGCACAGTATGGGATTACAACCTGGCATACGGCAACTGCAATTTCGCCAATGCCAACAATATTGAGGCATGGGTTTATGAAGGCAGCGAGACCAACCCCACCCCCGCTATGTGGAAACGCCTCACAGAGGATCCCGCTTTCATGGCTAAGGTCAAGGCACGCTGGAAAGAACTCCGCAAGGACTATCTGAGCATTGAAAGCATAAACCGTTTCATTGATGAGCACGCCGCTCAACTTCAGGAGGCTCAGGCCCGTCAGTATACAAAATATTCAGACCTTCTGGTTCCCAAGAGAGATGACAGTCAGAATACCCAGGGACAGCAGAACGGCGGATTTGGTGGATTCGGCGGCTTTGGAGGAGGATTCCCCGGCGGTGGAGGATTCGGAGGTTTCGGTGGCGGCGGAGCAGCAGGTATGTTCTCAGCATACACCGTCTCCAGTTACGATGAGGAAATAGGCATACTCAAGAAATGGTTTGCTGACCGCATAGCTTTCCTTGATAAAAACTGGAAGTGATTAAACCAAAAAGGCTGAATGGAGTCTAATAGGAAATTAGAACTCTAACCCGGTAAATTACTATGCCCGATATGAACCTCAAAAGAACCATTACACTGTTTTTTATACTGATGATTTCTGTTGTAACCTTTGCTCAGCGTGGCGGAGGCGGCGGAGGTGGCTTCGGTGGAGGCGGTGGTATGGGCGGAGGCGGCGGCTTCGGCGGCGGTATGGGCATGGGCGGCGGAGGCGGCTTTGGAGGCGGTGGAGGTCGTGGCGGTATGGGCGGCGGCTTTGGCGGCTGGGGTAGCTTCAACACCCTTAATGACAGCACGGCTCTTGAAAGAAGCAGTGCTAACCTTACTTTCGTAGAGGGCCGAGGCGCAGGCAACGCTATCCGTGACGATGATTTGAAGCAGCTTCTGGATTCCGTTCAGTTTGAGAGATTTGATGCTGCCCGTAAAAGTTTCATTAAAGCCGATAATAAGGAAACCATAGGAACCATACTTATTGTTCCCACCGCAATCCTTACACTTATAGCGGCCACTCACAGATCGGATGATGATCCTGGGCTGTCAGAGAAGCTATACATAATCTCAGGAGCATTAGCAGTACCGGCACTCACATTCTATTGCTGGGGCCGCATAGGCAGAGGTAAGGCTAAACGAGCGATAGAAAAGATAGCGGATGAGTACAACAATGAACTTGAATTAAGGCAGGCTGCCAAACTCCTGCAGTTTGAGTTTGAACCCACAGTATTCCTACCTACCGATAAGTCCCCCGCTTTTGGGCTCACGGTAAGCTTGGACTTTTAGAATTGAGAATTGAAAATTGAAAATTGAAAATTAACAAGCACCTGCGTAATAACCCGCGACATTAAAAAAGGTTCGGAGTTTTCCGAACCTTTTTTATAATTTTCAATTCTCAATTTTCCCTGACGTACGGAGACTCCGGCATGAAGAGATAGCTCTTAATATACCCGCCAGCATCAATCACAACCTTCTCAAACACGGTTCCCGGCTCAATAGGACGGATAGTCAGTGTATGCTCGCCCTTGGCAGCCTTGCCCAGCTGTACGCGGTCATCCTTGACACGGGTAGCAACTGTGGGATAGTAAACTGAGTAAATGTTACGCTGATCCTCATTCAGACGCTCATTGAACACAACTTCAACCTCCTGACCGCCATCCAGGCTTACCATGTAGCGGTGTCCCTCAAGACGGTAGAATGTCAATGTGGCATTAACTGCAATCACAGCTGAGAGATTATCAACATCATCATTAAGATTGAACTTATAGGTCATGCTGGCGCCATCGGTAGGCTGGCTGTAAGGCATCAAAGCCACGCCTGACAGCGTTCGGCCCATGAAAGGAATTGTAGTCCACTTGGCTGAACCGGTGGTAACTGCATTTTGTGAATAGTAGTGCTCAGCCTCCATGGCAACAACGCCATCCTTCTGAGTGAAAACGTATCCTCCATTCTTCTCTCCCACCTCAACGCGGCTTACGCGCGGCTGTGTATCGGCGCGGAAATTATCGTTCCATGATGTATAGCCAATGTGCTTCTGGATCATCATGCCGTTCCACTTGCCGCCGGCCATCTCCTTATTATAATAGGCGCAGAGCTCGGCATCACGCTTAAAGTCACGCTCGCAACGCTCAGCCCAGTAGTTTGCAGCCGGATCATTGTTGCGGGCCAGCTTCTGGTTCATGGCCTGGCTGTAGTACATGTCATAGATGTTACCCATAGCCTGTACGGGGAACAGTATTATCTGCTGATAAGCATCGCGGTACTCAGGCTTGAGTCTCAGATACTGACGCAGAGCCTCAGCCTCCAGACGTGCGTAATCATCGCAAACCTGCTCAAACTCACCGGTCTCAAGTGTGTAGTACTGACGGGCATCAAGCATCTCGGCGCTTATACGGCCGTTGTACTTGCAGCAAAGGTTCAGTATGCGAGCAGCCTCCTGAGCCTCCTCCTCACCGAAGAACTCCTTGCAGAACTCGTAGGTGTGATCCAGCAGGTTGTCAACGGTGAATGATGTGGGGTTCCAGGCCATATCCAGGAACAGTGTGATGGGATACTCCATAGGCTTGAGGTCACCAACATTAAGCACCCAGATTTTGTCAACTCCGTAATCGTATGTAAGCTGCATCTGCTCCCAAAGGTGCTGTATCGGAGTGATATTCAACCACTTTGAGTTACGCGGTGCACCTACATAGTCCACATGATAGTACATACCCCAGCCGCCTTTACGCTTGCGCTCCTCGGCATTGGGCAGACGGCGGATATCGCCCCAGTTGTCATCGGACAAAAGGATGATCACATCGTCAGGCACGCGCAAACCCTTGTTATAATAGGTCTGAACCTCCTTGTAGAGTGCCCATACCTGCGGACGCTGCTCGGCAGGCTTTCCGGTTACCTCCTTGATTATCTGGCGCTGGTCGGCAAAGAGGCCCTCCAGCATCTTCATATTGTCCTCGTCGCTGCCGCGCAGTTCGGCATCGCCGTCACCGCGCATACCTATAGTAATAAGGTCCTCGGTATTCTTGGCGCGCTCCACGCCCTCACGGAAGAACCTCTGCAGCTCCTGCTTGTTGGTGGTATAGTCCCACTGGCCGCCGTATGCCTTGGGGTTACGGGCCCATTCCTGATGGTTGCGGGCCATCGGCTCATGGTGAGATGTTCCCATTATCACGCCCATGTCATTGGCTGTCTTGGAGTTCTCAGGATCATCAGCATAGAATGCCCAGTCCCACATGGCGGGCCACATAAAGTTACCGCGCAGACGCAGGATCAGTTCAAAGCAGCATGCGTAGAACTCATGTCCGCCGCGCTGTGTGCCGAATGTATTCTTGACCCATGTGGTAAGGCACGGAGCCTCATCATTCAGGAATATGCCACGATAGGTCACTGCAGGCTCACCTGCGGTATAAGTGCCCTTAGCCAATGAAATGTTATCCTGATGCTCAATTGGAACGTCAGCCCAGTAGTACCAGGGAGATACGCCAATCTGCTCAGACAATTCATATATACCGTAAATGGCACCGCGCATATCGCTACCTGCAATCACCATAGCCTCATCAATACCCTTGATAGGATTCTCCACAACAGTCATGATGTACTTTTCACGCTTGCCCTGCAGATCCTTCTTGTTGATCTTCTTAGCCTTGATAATCTGGGCAATGTACTTGCTGTCAATTGTACCTACAATCACAGGCTTACCGCTTATGCCGGCTGCATCATAAATCACCTTAGCCTCCTGCCCTGCTACAGCCTTGAAATCCTTCTGCAAAGCCTTCAGAGCAATCTGAACACCGCTCTTATCAGCCTCATCGGCCAGAATCTGCACGGGTTTGCCGTTCTCAATAAGGGTAAATCTGTCACCGGATAATTCATTAAATGAAATGCCTTTGTTATCGGCAGCAATGGCCGATGCACACGTAAGCGCAAACACGCTTAGGACTAATAAAATCTTTCTCATACTATATTTGGTTGGTTTTATTGCTTGCGAAGATAGGTATTTAACAGCGACTTTCCAAATAAAAAAGGGGTGATACCCTTCCAAAAGCGGCCTTCGGCCGGCCCTCCCACGCCTATGGCGCGGGCCCCTCCCACTGGTCGCGCGCTTTTCGCGTTAGCGAAATAAAATAATGTGCGAGACTTTTTCAGTTTGGGTCTTTAGCCCTTTTATTTGAAAAGTCTCAGCTCGTAGAGGCCGCATACTGCAAGGCGGTCGTCTTTTACGGCTAACGCTCCTTGAATAGCAGGAGTATTAGAAATGCGATCTATTACGGGTTGGAGGTCGTTTACGGTTTGGATGCGGTTGGCAAAGGCTGTCGCGTAGCTGTCGGCTAGCAGGACGTCTTTGCAGATTATCAGCATGGCATCGGCTCTACCTAGGCTTAGGGAGGGGCCTACGGTGCCGCTGGAGGTGCAGATTCCTAGGGGGAAGGCCGATGCGGGGATGTGGAGCCCTACTCTTTCGGATAATGGGGACTGACCGGCAAAGACGCTTATATCCATATCGCTCGTTGCTTCGGCGTAGATATCACCTCCGTTCTCTACGATTACCTCTTTTACGGCATACCTGCTCTTGATAAAATCGGCTACGCGCAGAGCAACAGCACCGGCTACAGCACTCATGGGGCCAATTCCGGTTTTGTGGCTCACGCGCGACATCTCTTGCAGGATGGAAAGAGCTTCAAGACCTGCATCATAAGGCGTAAGAGCGGCCTTATACCCGGGATCCATAAGCAGATACGCATCCATAGCGCGGCGTAACTCCACGAGCATCGCATAAACATCGGCCTCCATAGACGCAGAATAGGAGCCGCTGTCGACTCCTATCCAAAGGTCTGATTCAAGGAACTTTACGCAGAACCAGCGGCGGGCATCGCCAGCAAAACGGGTCCTGTATGTGCGTTCCTTATATTCCATAGGAACTGTAATATCAGTCAGCAAACTCTATGTGGAAGAGCTTGAGCGGGCATGCAGTGATGCAGAGCTTGCATACCACGCACTTATCGGGCTGGAAACGGAGCTTCCAATCCGGGGCGCCGATTGAGAGGGCACCTGATGGACAGGCCGATGTACATGCACCGCAGCTCACGCACTTGCTGTCATCATAGCTTATTTTCTTTTCAAGCGGACTTACATCCACCCCACTCTCCTTCATGAAATCAATGGCCCTGCGGATATGCTCAGAGTCAGAATCAAGTTCAAGTACAAGTTTGCCACGTCGACCTCCGTCAATATCGGCCTTGATGATGCTGACCATGATGTCAAACTTCTTAATCAGCTCATAAATAAGCGGGCGGCTGGCCTCGCCATCAGGGAATGAAATAACTACTTTCTTTGTCATAACGTGCTGATTTACAAGTTTAAATCTTTAAGTCCCTGAAGTGACGTCCCCGTAGGCATCGGGCGTACAGGAGCGGTCAGTTCAAACTGTCCCTTCTCTATCCAATCCTTAAGAATGGCGGCAATCTTGCGTGCCTTATAAAGACTTGAAAGCGGAGCGGTATGGATCTTCTTACCCATGAATTCAATCTCACCGGAGCGCAACTGCTCATAATTAACCTTACCAATAAGGTCACCCTTACAGCCGTAATCCTCAATGAAAGTATCAATCTGGCTGTTACGTATACTTACGCGGTGAGCCAAGTCCTCATCCAGCAGCGGAATTGGAACACCCACGCCTACGTACATCGTAACACCGTATTTCTCAAAATAAGCTCCGCGCAGGAACTCGCTCGACATCTCACGCATCTCACCCATCAGGGCCAATGTACGAGCATTACCCATCGGAACGCCATATTCATTGAGCGGCTTTGAGCAGTTGAACTGAGTGCCGTTCCAAACCACATAACCCTGAGTTCCGCAAAGGAAAATGCGTGTACCCAATCCTATGGTCCTGCACTCAGGATCATTCAGCAAAGGTGAAAGCTCACCAGCCGAGCTGTACGACGCATTCTTCATGCGCGGCAGCAGAGTGCCCATATAAGTATAGAGCGTGCGGTCTGTAGAGTTCACTGCCACATTATAGTTCTGATATGCGTTACGCGGATTCATCAGTATGGCCTCATTGATGGTCTTAAGGCTTATCTGGGTCTTGATATGCTTGCGCGGGTAGCAGTCAGTGCCCTTACCCCAAGCCTCCAGAGTCAGTTCCTTACCGTCAATCAGCTCCTGGATTATGTGTGCGCCGCCGTATGTGGGGTTCTGCGGGTTGCAGTCAGTAGCACCCACAAAAGTATCCACAGCAGCCAGGCCGCCGCTTACAGGCACGCCGTTTATCTCAATCCTCTCCATGCGGATAGGCGGATTAGCGTGACCAAAGTTCAGGAACGCGCCGCTTGAGCACATTGCGCCGAATGTAGCGGTAGTAACCACATCAACCTTGTCAAGAATCTCCTTGGGCTTCATGGTCTTGGCCATTTCCGATACCTCCTCGGCCGTAAGCACCACTGCCTTACCCTTGCGGATCTTATCATTAATCTCCTCGTAACTCTTACTCATTTCAAAGTTTTCTAAAACGACTGCAAAGATAAACAAAAATGATACAATTGGGGTCAGACCCCTTTTGTACTATTTTCGAAAATGATACAAAAGGGGTCTGTCCCCAATTGTATCATATCTCTCCCAGTGAGCGGAATTGAGGGGTTATACCCTCCAGAAACCGTCGCCACCCTCGGCGCGTCAGAGGGAGGGGCCCGTCACTAAGAAGATGCTCTGGAAGATGGGAACTTGTTCACGTCTTTCAGAGCGTCTTATTAGGGATGGGAGGGATAGCGCCGCAAGGCGCGTAGTTTCAGGAGGGTATAACCCCTCAATTCCCCCACTCATTTCGCCACAAACCCAAGCGCATTAACCACATTTATAATAAGTATACAAAAAGTACCATAGTGAATGAGTAATTTTGCAGCCTTATTAAAAAACAAACCTTATGTGGCGTAAATTCTGCGGATGGATACTCAAAGTCTGGGGCTGGGAAAAGAGCACATTCCTCCCCCCTGAACCCAAGTGCATACTTCTGGGAGTACCCCATACATCAATGCTTGACTTTGTTGTGGCATACCTGTTCTACGTATCCATAGGCGGCAAAACTTTCTGCATGGTAAAGAAAAGCCTCTTCTTCCCGCCCTTAGGCTGGATCTTGAGAGCCATCGGAGGCATACCTGTGGATAGAAAGCATCCCGGCGCAGTGGTCCGTTCCGTACTTAAAGAGATGGAAAAGACAGACCTGATGCATCTGGCAATCGCCCCAGAGGGCACACGCAAGCCAGTGAGCCGCTGGAAAACCGGCTATCACTTCATTGCCAAGGCAGCAAACATCCCCGTTTACCTCTGCTACTTTGACTGGGGCCGCAAAAGAATCGCGGTAGATCAGAAATTTGAGCTTACAGATGATGCCAACGCCGATACCCGCCGCATCCAGGAAATATATGAAAGCATGAACCTTAAAGGACGTCATCCCAACAAATACCTTACAAAATGAGACACAGATTCACAACACTTGCCGATCTGCTTGAATACACAACAAACGTAAACCGCAACCGCCTTGCATCGGATTTTGTGGACGGTGGCTGCAGCTACACATACTCACAGTTCAGGGACAAGGCCGATCAGCTGTCAGGCCTGCTTGGCACATTCGGACTCAATCCGGCCGATAAGGTAGCCATCCTCTCAGAGAACATGCCCAACTGGGCAGTAGCCTTCTTCGCAATAACAGCACACGGCCGAATTGCAGTGCCCATGTTACCTGATCTTTCACCAAATGAGGTTGAGAATATCCTAGTCCACTCTGAAGCAAAGGCCGCATTCGTAAGCCAAAAACAACTCCTCAAGATAAGTAGAGAATCATATAACCGCCTGAATATCATAATAGATATCAGCACATTTGACCTTATCAAAGCTGAGGATGAGAGCTATACATGCGATGGACGCAGTAAAGTACCCGATGCCACTGATATTGCCGCCATCATCTACACATCGGGCACCACAGGTAATGCCAAAGGCGTGATGCTGAGCCACCGCAACTTCTGCCACAACGTGCTTGAGGCATGGTATGCGCACAAGGTATATCGCCGCAAGGACGTATTCCTGTCCATCCTGCCGCTGGCCCATACATACGAGATGAGCATAGGCATGCTCTATCCGCTCTCCACCGGCTGCCCCGTCTATTACATCCAGAAGCCTCCCACTCCCACCATACTGAGCCAGGCTCTGCTCAAGATACGCCCCACCACGATATTATCGGTACCACTCATCATCGAGAAGGTCATCCGCGGCAAGATATTCCCCACAATAGCCGGCAGCAAGTACCTGCGCTACCTCAAGAAACACTTCCCACGTATACTCTACTTCCTGGTAGGCAAGAAGGTAAAGCAGCAGTTTGGCGGCCGCGTACGTTTCTTTGGCATAGGCGGCTCCAAGCTGGACCGCGAGGTTGAGGAGTTCCTGCGCAACATCAAGTTCCCCTACGCAATAGGCTACGGCCTCACTGAGACCGCCCCGCTGATATGCGATGCCGGCCCCAAGCGCACACATCTGGGTACTACAGGCACCGCATCATATGAGGTGCAGGTACGTCTGGCCGATGTCAACCCGGAGACCGGTCAGGGCGAACTGCAGGTAAAAGGGCCCAACGTAATGCTGGGATACTACAAGGATTACGCCCGTACCCGTGCCGTAATGACTGATGACGGCTGGATGCGCACCGGTGATATCGCCACCATGGACAAGAAGGGCCGATACTCCATCCTGGGCCGATCAGGCAACGTAATCATAGGCGCATCGGGCGAGAACATCTACCCTGAGGAGATAGAGAGCGTCATCAACAAGATATCGGACGTGAATGAATCACTCGTAATAAGCCGCGCCGGACAGCTTGTAGCTCTTGTCCAGTTCAACGAGGGCGCTGTTGACTGGAATCTGGAGGGACAGGAAAAGTTCCTTGAAAACATAGAGCGCCGCAAGAAAGAGGTGATGGAATTTGTCAACTCCAAGGTGAGCCATTTCCTCAAGATCAAGGACGTAGAGGTCATGAAAGAACCCTTCAACAAGACCGCCACGCACAAGATCCGCCGCTTCCTCTACCAAGACAAAAACAAAAAATGATACAATTGGGGTCTGACCCCTTTTGTACTAAAATGATGAAATATGAAAAAGATAATTAACCCTTGGATAGGCACAGAAGGTTACAACTGCTTTGTATGCTGCCCCACAAACCCCATCGGACTCCATCTGGAGTTCTGGGAAGACGGTGACTACATAGTTACCAAGTTCCACCCCACACATGATTACGAGAGCTGGCAGAACACCCTGCACGGAGGTCTTCAGGCTCTCCTGATAGACGAGACCGCCGGCTGGGTGGTATGCCGCAAGCTCCAGACCAACGGCGTCACCTCAAAGATGAACATGGAGTACCTCAAACCCGTCAGCACCTTGTTGGATGAGATTACCGTCCGCGCACACATAACAAAGATGATGCGTAACGTAGCGTTCATCGAGGCCGAATTAATGGATGCCGATAACACCGTCCTCACCCGCGCAGAGCTCATCTACTTCTGCACACCCAAGTTCAAGCTGGACGATAAAGTCTTCCCCGCTTCAGGCTGCAAAGTTGAAGGTGAATAAATATTAAATAGACTACCAACGTATTACATGTTTGGAGTTTTTTTATAATTTCGCGCCAATTTATTTTTTGAAGCTGTAAACAAGTTAAGTCCGGTTAGTTGTAATTGATTATAACATAATCTGTTGCTCTAACCATTTGTCCAATTCCAATTATTGATTGTACCATAATATGGTCAAACAGTTGTTATATACCTGTTCCGGTTTTATCCGGACTATTCCTATTTTGTTAGGGTTAGCCCTTCTTGTCGCCTGCAGCACTCCGGCAAATATTGTCTACTTCCAGGATGCGCCTCATAACGCAGAGCTGACTCCCCTTAAAGTTGATTACATCCGTCTCCAACCCACTGACCAGATTTCAATTGTGGTCAATAGCCGTGATCCGCAAGTGGCATCCATGTTCAACCTTCCGTATTACGGTAAGCGTCTGGCTGAATCACAGTCTCTTACGGGCACAGGCGGAAACATGAGTGCCAATTCACAAAGCATATCCGGTTATACGGTCGATTCCCATGGAGACATTGATTTTCCGGTGCTTGGCAAGATTCATCTGGCAGGCCTCACACGTGAAGAGGCTGAGAACTCCATCAAAACACTTCTCATAAAAAGCCGTCAGATCAAGGATCCCGTAGTGATTGTTGAATTCATGAACCTGGGATTCTCGGTGCTGGGCGAGGTCTCCAGACCCGGACGTTATAAGATTGACCGTGACCGTTTCACCCTATTTGATGCGCTTAGTCTGGCCGGTGACCTGACCATAAACGGACAAAGGGAAGATGTGGCCCTGGTGCGTCACGAGGTGGAGCATGACGTCCTGTACAGGCTCAATCTGCTGGATATAGAACAGATATATGCTTCGCCCGCATTCTATGTACAGCAGGGCGATGTCATATATGTAACGCCCAATGAGAAGCGGCAGCGTGAATCCACCATCAACGGCAACAATGTCCGTTCCACCTCATTCTGGATATCCCTCAGCTCTCTTGCCACCTCAATTGTTACATTACTCGTCAGCGTGATAAGATAATAGATTATACTATGGATAATAACTATCCCAATTCCCTAAACAACATACAGACTGATACCCTGGGAGATAATAGCGGGCTTACGCTCCGTGACATTTTGGTCATCGTCCTGGACCATTGGAAATGGTTTGTCCTATCTGCCGTTGTATGCCTGTTGGCCGGAATACTTTATGTCCTCCATTATACGCCCGTCTATAGCCGCAGTGCATCCATCCTTATAAAGGAAGACATGAAAAGCTCATCGGCCCTGGATGTCACCTCCTCTTTTTCAGATCTGGGTTTCGGCGTTAGCCGCGTGAACGTGAACAATGAGCTTGTCAATTTCCAGTCACCTGACCTGATGATGTCAGTGGTGCGCAACCTTGACCTGGACGTAAGCTACAGCTCAAAAGGCACCTTTCACAGCATTCCCCGTTATGGCAATAACCTGCCCATCAAGGTAAGGTTCCTCTCTGTAGAGTTCAATGAACCGGCATCGCTCACAGTAACTCCTTCTGATTCTTCACACGTCATCCTGTCCCACTTTACCAAGGATAAGGTAAAGGATGAAGAGACCACGCTCTTAGTCGCATACGGAGATACCACCGATACGCCTGCGGGCCGTATTGTAGTGGAACGGGCATTCACGTTTGCACAACAGGAATTTACAGACCCCATCTATGTTAACCGTGTAGGTTATCGTGCCGCCACAAACAGATGCATGAGCAGTCTCACGGCATCCCTCTCAGGCAAGAACACCACTGTCATAGAACTCACCTACAAGGACGTTATCATCCAAAGGGCCGATGACATCCTGTGGATGGTCATCAACGTATATAATGAGAACTGGATCAAGGATAAGAATATCATCTCCACCTCAGCCAATGAGTTCATCAACGAGCGTCTCAGTATCATTGAGCAGGAACTTGGCTCGGTTGACAAGACCATCGTCTCATTCCGTAGCTCACACCGCCTTCCTGACAACAACGCCGTATCGCAGGATATGCAGCTTTCCACTGAGGCCGGCAAACTGTTGATAGACCTTAACAACCAGTTGTCAATAGCCCATATCCTCCGCTCTGATGTCCTTGGCGCATCGGCCGGAGCGCTCCTCCCTGCCAACGTAGGTCTCAGCGATGCCAATACCCAGTCGCTGATTACCCAGTTCAATACCGATATGCTTCAACGCAACCGTCTGGCTGAGAACTCCAGTGAGGACAACCTTTTGGTTAAAGACCTGGACGGACAGATGGCCTCCCTCCGTCAGGCCATCCTTACATCCCTTGACAACTACATCAAGTCACTCAACATCCAGATCCGCTCTACAGAGCAGGTACAGCATGATTTTGATGCCAGAGTCATTGCCGTGCCGCGCCAGGCCGGTGAGATTCTGTCCGATGAACGCCAGCAGAAGGTAAAGGAGGCACTCTACATATTCCTGCTCCAGAAGCGTGAGGAGAATGAGCTGTCACAGGCATTTACAGCCTATACCACCCGTCTCATCGCTTCTCCGGGAGGCTCCTCCTCTCCTGTCGCCCCCAATAAGAAGATGATTCTTCTGGCGGCTCTTATCCTTGGACTAGCCATGCCTTTCGGCTTCCTCTATCTGCGTGAGGTCCTGAATACAACAGTCCGTGGCAGAAAAGACATGGAAAACCTCTCCGTACCTTTCCTTGGAGAGATCCCATCCATTTCAGCCAAGAAGCATTTCCATGAAAGGGCATTGGCCTGGATCCGTACCGTTGCCGGCAAGAGCACGTATGAGGAAAAGAAACGTGAGATAGTAGTAAAAGAACATAGCCGTAACGTTGTCAACGAGGCTTTCCGCGTAGTGCGTACCAATCTGGAATTCATGCGCAGTACAGATAACGGAAGCCAGGTGATAATGGTCACCTCATTCAATGTAAATTCCGGAAAGACATTCATCTCAACCAACCTGCCTGCAGCCCTGGCCGTCAAGAACCGCCGTGTGCTGGTTATAGACCTTGACTTGAGAAAACTCACGCTCAGTCTTCTGGTAGATAAACCCAAGAAAGGTGTTGCCGATTATCTTAGCGGCAAGACTGATGATTTTGAGTCGCTCATTGTCCATGATGTTGAAGGAAGTTCCCTTGACATCATGCCCGTAGGTATGATGCCGCCCAATCCTGCCGAGCTGCTGGCTGAGCCGCGCCTTGGCAAGATGCTGGATGCTCTCCGTTCACATTATGACTACATCTTCCTGGACTGCCCGCCCATTGGTATTGTTACTGACCCTGACGTGGTGGCACCGCTGGCTGACTCCTGCATCTTAGTGGTTATGGCTGGCCTTACTGAGCGTGCCATGCTGCCGCAGCTGGATCATTATTACACCTCCAAGCGCTACAACAACATCAGTGTAGTTCTCAATGGCACTGAAAGAATCGGCCATTATGGTTATAAATACGGTTATGGCTACGGCAAATATGGATATAGCTATGGTTATGGTTATCACACTTACGGATCATCTGAAGAAGAAGCATAGCATATGTGGCCCTTTTCCCATCATTACTCATTAGATGAAATAGGATTCCTTAATGGATCCGTAGATTATCACTGCCATATCCTCCCGGGAGTGGATGACGGCGTCAGGAATCTTGAGAAATCCCTGGCTGCACTCTCCTACTTTGAGGAGGCCGGCGTGACTGAGGTATGGCTTACACCTCATATCATGGATGACTTTCCCAATTCAACCCATTCTCTGCGTCAGGGATACAATAAGTTGCGTGCCGCCTACAATGGCTCTCTCATCATGCATCTGGCTTCAGAGAATATGATTGACTCCACATTTGAACAGCGTTTCAGTGATGATGACCTGCTCACCATGGGAGATGGCACACATCTGCTGGTAGAGACATCATATTTCAATCCGCCCATGCATCTGTATGATACCCTTGACCAGATACGCAGTCACGGCCTTTTCCCCGTCCTGGCCCATCCAGAACGTTATTTCTACATGAATGTCAAGGATTATGACCGGCTCAAGGATATGGGCGTACAGTTCCAGTTGAGCATAATGTCCCTTACCGGCATGTACGGTGAAGAAGCGGCTGTAAAAGCCCGTCACCTCCTGTGGGAAGATAAATATGATTTCTACGGCTCAGACCTTCACCGTCTCTCTCTCTTCCGCAAAGCCCTTGATGCTAAAGTCCTTACCGGTAAGGACGTGAATGCCCTGCAGAAGTTGAAGCTGAAGGCACATGTTGAATCCTTTGAAACCGTTCACGAGAGCCTGGCATGGAATGTCGGCTAATACTCACCGCCACGTAAAGCGTACCCGGGCCAGTTCACGGCCATCTTCAATAGCCTGAATGCTGTGCAGTGAGGTCTCTCCATCCATCTGGGTGTGTACCTTTATCTTCTCACCAAACAGCCCCTCCTTCTTGAAGTTTATCTCTATGCTGGCCGGCTCACGGTCAAGACGGAACTCAGGTTGCAGGCTCTCGCTGGCCCATAGAGAGTAGATGGCATTGTTTACGTGGTTGTTGCGGTCTATGTCATCATATCGCACCAGGAACTGCTCAGTATAGTCATCACGCTCCACTGCCGGAAGTTTAGGGAACCGGCCCTCAAGAATGACTTTTTCACGGATAGGCTCATACTCAGGCAGCCACTCCTTGAGATGTACCGGGCGGCGTGTATTGAAATCAATCACTATCCATTGGCTGCAGGCACGTATTATACGCTCTCCGTCAGCGCTCCACACCTCAAACTCACGCTCCGTATATAGGGCCGATGTATCCGACGGCCAACTCTTTACAGTAATCTCCTCCTGAAGATGCGGCATGCGGTCTATCTCCACATTCATGGCTATCAGGATCCATGCCTTGCCTACTGTGCGCAGATAATCATATCCGATGCCTATTTCGTTGGCGCTGTCATCGGCAATATCCTGGAACAGATTAAGTAGCGTAAGCAGTCTTAAAGTATCCTTCCTGTCACATTCAAAGCTCTTTACCACATATGTATGAACCTGCTTCCTGATAGCCATCCCTATATCTTTTTTTATTTGATTTCGGCGCGAAATTAATAAAAATTACTACCTTCGCAAACAATCAAACAAAACCGCATCTGACATGCAATCCAGACATTTTGATAACCGTCAATATTTCAATGAATTAGTCATTACGGGCCAGAAATTTTTCCTACCCTACATAGATGGTTTCATCAAGATAACTGAGGGATTGAAGGTACTTGAGATAGGCTGTGGTGAAGGTGGTATCCTGCTCCCCTTTGCACGCAAGGGATGCAGTGTGGTTGGCGTTGATTTGGACTCCAAGAAGATAGCCGCAGCCACCAGCATTTTTGCAGAAGAAGGGGCCGATGGCCGATTCATTGCCCAGGATGTATTCAAGGTTAAGGAACTGGAGCATGAGTTTGATCTCATAGTATGTCATGACGTAATTGAACACATCTTTGATAAAAAAGAGTTCATAGCAAAATGTGAGCTGATGCTCAAGCCCGGCGGATATATGTTCATGTCATTTCCGGCCTGGCAGATGCCTTTTGGCGGCCATCAGCAGATGTGTAAAAGCCGCATCCTGTCACATCTGCCATGGATACACCTGCTGCCCAGGTTCCTGTACCGTTTTATCCTTAAACTCTTCAAGGAGAGCCAGAACCGTATCAATGACCTTATGGATATCAAATGCTGCAAATGTCCTGTTGAGAAATTTGAGCGTGTGGTTAAGAACACGCCGTTCAGCATCCTTGACCGCCGTCTTTATTTCATCAATCCGCACTATGAGACCAAGTTCCACCTGAAGCCGCGCAGGCTGTGGCGTTGGGTTGGTGCCATACCCTACCTGCGTGATTTCTTCACTACATCTTGTTTCTACATGCTTAAATTGCAAAACTGAAAACTCAATTCTCAATTATGTCACTTCGTTCCATGATTCTTGTCGCGACTCGGGATAGCCTAAGCGAGCTTAGTCTCTCCTCTCACTGCTCCAAGAATTTTCAATTCTCAATTCTCAATTCAACTTTGCCTGCCACATTGCCGGCATCATGAGCCAGCAGCAGTTCAATCTTACCGGGCTCCAGAACCCAATCATGTTTGGCCTCATCCCAGTACTTGAGTGACTCAACCGGTATTTTTATTTCCACATCGGTGGGATCCGGATTAATATAAATCACTGTCTTAGTGAATCCCTTAAGCTCCTTGTAAGGCCATTCTATCTTTGAATCAACACGGTGTACATATACCTGCGGAACATCACACTGTACATATTTGCCTTTATTATGGGCCTTTAATGTCACTGTAATTACTTCACCGTCACGATATTCACTCTTGTCTGCGGCAAAGTCTGAATACTCAATCTCAGAATAACCCAGTCCGTAACCGAAAGGATACATCACCGGCTTCTGCTTGGTATCAAACCAGCGGTAACCCACCAGCATGTCCTCGCTGTAGAGAGCTGTGCCACGACCGGTAGCGCCTTTAAGCATCTCCTCAGCCTTGCTGTCCTCCTGAACCAGTGATACAAATACATCCTGATTTACGGGAGCATCGGTCTGCGGAAAACTGCCTGTGGCATATGCGGGGCTGTCCTCAAGATTGAAGGGATATGAGAAAGGCAGACGGCCGCTCGGTGAAGACTCACCCGTAAGAATATCAGCCAAAGCATTGCCACCCTCTGTACCGTTAAACCATGACTGGACAATTGCAGGACAGCAGGCCTGAACACGGTTAAGGTCAACCGGAGCGCCTGCAACTGCAATGAATACCACGTTGGGATTGACCTTAGCTACTGCCTCAAGCACATTTTCCTGATTATAAGGCAGATCCATGCTGCGGCGGTCACTACCCTCAGTCTCATGTGAACGGTTATCACCACCGATGAACAGCACCATATCGGCACTCTTGGCTACCTTTACAGCCTCATCCTGCAGCTTCTTGGCAGTATCGTCAGGCTTAGCGGGAGTAGCAGTAGCACCGCCACGACGGCCAAAACCGCCAAAACCACCACCGAATCCTCCAAATCCACCGCGAGCCTGCTGTGAAGTATAACCCTGGGCATAAACAATCTTGGCCTTATCACCAATACGGTTCTTAAGACCGGCCAGAGGAGTAATCTCATACAGAGCCTTTACACCGGCACCTACTCCACCTGTAGCCATAATCTTGTCGGCATTATCACCTATTACGGCAATAGTCTTGACCTTATTCAAATCTATAGGCAACAGACTGCCTTCATTCTTAAGCAGAACTATAGACTGTAAAGCCACCTGATATGCAATCTGAGCCTGCTCAGGTTTGGCAGTCATCTCAACATTTGCCTTATTCTCAGGGACCGGGTCAACAGCCAGGCGCACGCGCAGAATCTCACGCACACGCTCATCGATAACATCCTCAGACACAGCACCGGCTGCAACTGAATCCAGCAGAGCCTGGCCCAGATACTGAGAGTTAGGCATCTCCACGTTCAGACCGGCAACGACAGACTCGACAGTGCTGTGAGTGCCGCCCCAGTCTGATATCACCATACCCTTGAATCCCCAGTCCTTACGCAGGATAGAGTTAAGCAACTCATAGTTCTCGGCACACCAGTAACCGTTGATCTTGTTGTAAGCCGACATCACACCGAATGCGTTACCCTCAACCACTGTTGCCTCAAACGGAGGCAGATATATCTCACGCATGGCACGCGGGCTTACAATAACGTTCACACTACCGCGGTTGGTCTCCTGGTTATTCAGTGCAAAATGCTTTACACAAACAGCCACGCCGTTGTTCTGAACACCTTTGGTATATGCTACTGACAGCACTGAACTCAGATACGGATCCTCACTCAGATACTCGTATGTACGTCCGCCGGTAGGAATACGCTGGATATTGATAGCAGGTCCTAAAATCATATCCTTACCACGCAGACGGGCCTCACGGGCCATACCTGTTCCATAAAGATAAGCTATCCCATCACTCCAGGTTGCAGCCAGGGCCGATCCTGTAGGGAAGAAAGTGGCAGAGTCTGTAGTAAGATGCAGAGAGTTCCATGAATGAGGTTCCATCTCCTCACGGATACCAAAGGGACCGTCGGCATAAACCATATCGGCAATACCCTGTGACGGAACACCCTCAGATGTAAACATATGCTTGCCGTGCAGCATTGCCACCTTCTCCTCAAGTGTCATCTTGCTTATTATGCCCGATATCTCTTTCTCATGCTGCATGAGCGGATCATCGTAATTCTTAACATCACGAGGCAATGTAGGATCCCCCTTGCAACCAAATACAATCAGCCCCGCACCAAGCAGGACTGTAAACGTCAAAAGCTTCTTCATAAAAAGGACATATAATATCAGTTAGTAATCTATTTCAATTTTCAATTTTCAATTCTTAATTCTTAATACTCCGTATCCCGACTCCATTCCGTATCCCGATAATCATCATTAAGTCCCGATGCCTCAAAAGTCTCCAAAGGAATATAGACGCTTAATCCGCTGAATGATACCATCTTTATCCACTTTGGATCATCCAGACATATATATGGAGTGGCATTCTTATACAGTATGCATTTTTCAAGCTGAAGGCGGAATTCCATAAGGTCATCCCTCTCTGTTCCCAGTTTATCCACAAAATCCTCCAGGTCAAACATTATGTGTTTGTTAAATCTGTCACAATGCTGTATGTCACTTATGTCCAATGTGGGAATCTCACTCTTATGTGCAGCTACTATCTTCCTGAAACACCTGGCAAGGCTATCCAGACCATCCGTATCAACCAGCGATATGCTTGCAGTCTGATGCCATCCTGATTGCCTGTTATAATATGAATAGAACTCGCTGCACATCTTCAGGAGATTGCCGTTTATGAAATCACGTGTAACGGTCCCATACGGAAAGCCCTCATCCACAATCTCACAGCTGGATGATATAATGTATTTAGTCTTGTTCCTCAGTGCATAAGCCACCTCCACACTGCCCATATAACATGCATCAAATGCAATGTAATCAAATACTCCCTCCGGAATGGCATCAACAAGATCATCAATCTCCATACAGGTGTATTTGTCGTCAGGCAGGTTTTCTGCGGCAAAAGTCTTTGTCTTGGGTCTCTCACGCATCGGGGCCCATCCTTGGTCACTTGCAATAGTATGCATCTGCGGTTTAGGCACCCATGCCATACCGTGTGACCACAAGACCAGGCCATAGGATTCGGCCTTCCAGTTATCTGTTACAGTTTCAATGACCTCCTTCAGTACCGATGCATCCGCGCTGTTCAGTTTATCATAAACCTTAACGGTATCAATCCTGTAGTCATGAATGTGCAACAGCACGGGATTTACACTTTGTCTGTCAACAAAAACCAGCAGGTTGGCAAAATCCAGGTCAGAGCCCATGGAACTACGCATTGAATAGATGTTCCTCCGGGCAAAAGCTGAAAGATTATTGTCTGCGGCCATATAAACCAACACGGTTTTTGTCGTATCATTCCTAAGGTCCTGAGTCTTTTCACATGAAACCATAATGAGGAGAAATGCAAATAACACACATCTCCTGATCGCCTTTCTTACAAATATCATTGCTGTCATTTCTGTTCTACACGGTCTATGTCAATAAGTCTGTATGAACTGTTGAAACTGAGTTCAATGCCATCATCCAGATCTATTTCATATAATTTGCTGTCATGCTCTATTCTCATTATTTTGCTCTCAGGGTATTCCTTCTTGATGAATGCCCTGATCTTGGACGGAATAAGGACATCCGGAACCGGATCCTTGGTACATTCGCACTCCGTCAGGCTGCCGTCCTTGCGGAACTGCAGCTTTATGCCGCCGGCCAGCTTCACCTCATACTGTATAAGGCTGGCACGGCGTTCTATATTGGTTTTCTTTATCTTGGCATCAGGGAACGCCTTGGATATTATACTCTGTGCCTTCTGAGGCAACTGCTCAAGAGTTATGTCAATGTCCTCCGCCATCATCGGAACAGATAGTATCAAAGCCAACAGAGAATATAATATCCTTTTCATAAGCGTTACTTTTTAATGGGACGCAGCACACCGCCGCCAGTCTTGTACTCCTTACCACCCAACTCAGTATCCACGTTGGGATCATAATATATCACATGCTTGCCCTTGAGCTGCTTGAGTCCCTTTTCCAGAGGCTGCTCAAATGATATTGAAGAGAGATAGCAGTCTCCTTTCAGGTTCCATTTGGCACCCTTTTTAATGAACACCTTCACATTGCGGCTGTCGCTGGCATTGCCGGTGATGCTGCCGTTCAGCTTGGCACTCTTTTTAAGGGTAAGCACCAGGCTGCTTATGCTGTCCACATAGATATCGCCGTTAAGGGCCTGTTTCTCAAGCTCAATGGTGGCATCACCCTGATTTGAACCCTTGGAGCCCCATTCATCGGCCTTAACTGATATCACCTCATCATTCTTGCAGGATATCTTATTGCGTGACAGCGAGATGGTACCGCCTGCATTGGTTACGAAAAGCAGCGGGCCTTCTGTAACGGTTATCTCATTCTTATCAAGGATAAGTGTGCCGGCAGAACGCTTTTCCCTCTGCTTGCCGTCAGCTCCATAAACCAGAAATCCGCATACGCTGCCAGCCTTAAGCTTATTCTCATTAAGCTCCATCAGGCCATCATCAAGACTTCCTATAGTCCATTTGGCCGATGACAGCTCACATTTTTCAGCCTTTATAGTACCTCCTGAAACATAAAATGAAGGTGCTGCCTGACCTGCGTTTTCCCCCTTGGCTTCAGTAACCTCTATCGTGCCATCCTTACAAGTGTAAAAGGCAGGACTTTGGTTTGAATAGGTATTTACTATGGTCTTTTGTACTATAATCTTACTGTTGTTCGTGGCATTGAGAGCAGCCGATCCGTTTCTTGAGGTGCTCACCATTCCTTCCTGAAGTGTCACTTTAGTACCCTCACCGCTTGCAGTCACGCCATCGGCCGACTGAGCATGTGAGTTAACCTCACAGAACTCCATAGTTACTTTACTGCCTCCATCGGCCAGGACCACGGAATTCTTTCCGGTCTCACGGCGGTCAGCATCGGGTATTGAGCCTGATGTCTTGTTCAGACGAATACGGGTAAGCACCAGACGTACTCCATTTGTAGCATACACGGCACTACCGCCTGCTTCCAAGGATTCAAGTGAGACATGTGAACGGTACTGGTCTTTCTCCTCATTTCCATCCACAAAATACGTGGCACGATAACCAGGTATCTGCGCAAACATAACAGCCGGCAACACGGCTGCCACAATCATTAAAAAGGATCTCTTAAACATAATTATAGGTTTAGTTCCGTAAAGGTAGTATTATTTTGTAATTTCGCATTCACTATTATGCAATATCTTTTACTAAATGGGTAAAATAAGAAACCATATTTTTACAACAGTCATTTTGGCAACACTAACAGCATGTAATATGCAGAACAACCCTTTACTTACAGAATCAGCACTTCCTTTCGGTGCGCCACAGTTTGACAAGATTGAAAACAGACACTATCTGCCGGCCTTTGAACAAGCCATCAAGGAAGGCAAGCAGGAGATTGATGCCATTGTAGCTAACCCTGATGCCCCCACGTTCCAAAACACCGTCGAGGCGCTTGAATATGCCGGAAGCAGGCTCAACAGCGTAGCAGACATCTTCTACAATATACTTGAGGCCGATTCAGACGATGAGCTTCAGGACATAGCAGAGAAAGTATCACCCATGCTTACGGAATATGATATGTATGTGAGCCTCAATGAAAAGCTCTTCAAACGTGTCAAAGCCGTATATGAGCAGCGTGACTCACTTGATCTTGCCCCTGACCAGCAGATGCTGCTCAAAAAACAGTACAAGGGATTTGAACGCAACGGAGCCAACCTGAGCCAGGATGACAAGAAAACTTACAGTGAGTATGAGGAACAGCTCTCACTGCTTACGCTGCAATATGGCCGTAATCTGCTGGCATCAACCAATGCCTTCACTATGGTCCTTACTCAAGAGTCTGATCTGGCAGGTCTGCCCGGATACATACGTGACATGGCTGCTCAGGCTGCCAGAGAGAAGGATACAGAAGGCTGGCTCTTTGACCTCTCCTACCCCAGTTACAGCGGATTCATCAAGTTCAGTGACCGCCGTGACCTGCGTGAGAAGATGTATCGGGCCTATAACCGCCGTGCCTTCCAGGATGAGTTTGACAACACGGAGGTAATACGCAAGATCGTTGACCTGCGCTACAAGGAGGCCGCCCTGCTGGGTTATAAGGATTATGCCGATTACCAGACTGAGATGCGTATGGTAGGCAGCGGCAAGGCCGTCTGGGAGTTTATTGACAAGCTTAAGGATCCCGCCCTGCCGGTAGCCAAGGATGAGCTTGCCCAACTAAACCGGTACGCCAAAACAATAGGATTTGAGGCCGATGAGCTTATGCCATGGGATTTCAGCTACTACAATGAGAAACAGCGCATCAGTCAATATAATCTTTCAGATGAGGAACTTAAGCCGTATTTCCGTCTTGAGGATTGCATAGACGCCATTTTCAGTCTTGCCAATCGCCTGTACGGAATCACCTTCAAGCCTGCCGATGTCCCCGTATATCATCCTGATGTAAAGGCTTATGAGGTTCGTGATGCCGATGGCTCATTCCTGGCACTGTTCTATGCTGATTTCTTCCCGCGTGCCAGCAAGCGCAACGGAGCCTGGATGACCCAGTTCCGTGGTCTCAAGATTGAGAACGGCATTGAGGAGCGTCCCTTCATAAGCCTTGTAACCAACTTCACCAAGCCTACTGCCGATACCCCCTCACTCATAACACATGATGAATTCACCACCATGCTCCATGAGTTCGGGCACTCGCTGCACGGCATCCTGGCCAAGGGCCGATACCCCTCGCTCACCTGCACCAACGTTGATCATGACTTTGTTGAGCTGCCCTCACAGATCATGGAGAACTGGGCATATGAGAAAGAGTATCTCACCACCTTTGCCAAGCACTATCAGACAGGCCAGCCTCTCCCCGACTCTCTGATAGCCAAGATTAAGGCCTCCAAGAACTATATGTCAGCCTACTATCATATGCGACAGATTCAGTTCGGCATTCTGGATATGTCATGGCATACACTTACCGCCTTGCCTGACCAGTCTGTCCTTGATTTTGAGAAAAGTGTCCTCAAACCGACCGATGTCCTGCCCTCTGTACCCGATTGCATCATATCAACCTCAATATCACACCTTTTCAGCGGTGGGTATGCGGCAGGCTACTACTCATACAAGTGGGCAGAGGTACTTGCCGCCGACGGTTTCAGTCTCTTTGAGGAGAAAGGTATATTTGACAAGGAGACCGCAGGCAAGTTCCGCCATCTTCTGGAATCAGGCGGCAGCATCGATGCCGCCCAGTTGTACCGTGATTTCAGAGGCCATGACCCCGAACCTGAAGCTTTACTCAGACAACTTGAGATAATACATTGACAATCAGATATAATACATATTTAGGAGCAAGATTAAAAAGGACTATGTCAGTGCTTATGGTATTGACATTCTCCTTTACGTCCAATGCCTTAGCCCAGAGTGATACCTTAGAGATCATGCTTGATGAGGTAACCCTCTCCGCCCACCGTAACTACTCAGCCATATCCGGCAGCATCACAAGCGGCATCAGGATTGACGCCCGCATTATGGACAATTACCCCAAGCTGTTTGGATATACAGACCCCATGAGATACCTGCAGTCATTACCCGGCATCAGCACCAATTCAGAGAGCGCAGGCGGTCTGCACGTACATGGATGTGAGAACTATCACAACCAGTTCCTGCTGTCTGGCGTTCCGGTTTATGGCTCATCCCATTTCTCCGGCTTGTTCTCCACCTTCAATCAGGACCATTTTCCCGATGTCACCTTCCGCAATGTCACCAACAGCTCATTCCTGGGCGGACAGTTGAGTCTGGAACCTGATGACACCATCCCTCACTTACTATCCGGTACAGCCACGTTAGGACTTATATCAGCCCAGTTCAACATCATCACCCCATTGACCGGCAAAACCGCGCTGTCACTCTCCGCCAGGAGAACATTCATCAACACCTTTTACGGTAACCTGCTCCAATTCAACGGCAACCCTCTACGTTACGGCTTCACTGATGCCAACCTCACGTTCCTCTACAAGCCGGACAATCATAACACATTTGATGTCAACGTGTTCTTCAGCCATGACCGTGGTGAGTGCAACTATGCTGATTACAAGATGAATGTAGGTGCAGACTGGGGCAATGCCTTTGCCGCCGCCCGATGGAGACACAGTAAAGATGGATGGTCAACCTCAACATCGGTTTTCATGTCAGGGTTCATGCTTGACGGACACATCTATCAGGAGACCACCAAGGGAGTGATGCCTGCCCATACCATCCATTACGGCATCAAATCCGATAACAGGTTAGCCCATGACATAAAGCTTAACGCCTCCCTTTCATATTATGACATACTGCCTCAGGACCCCTCTGTTTCAAGCAACAAGGCCGGCACCTCAGGCCAGGAAAACCAGCATGCATTTGAGGCCGATATCTACCTGGACAAACGCTTTACACTGGGCCACTCTTTCAGTCTTACCCCCAGCCTGATTACATCGGCCTACAGTGAAGCGGCAGGATACAACTATTTTAATCTTGACCCTGCCGTCAATCTGCAGTACGACCTATTCAGATATGGTGTCATAACACTCGATGCCGGCATCAGGCATCAGTATCTGGCCCAGACAGGAATGACAGACTGCAGCCTACCCATAGAGTTCTGGATTGCTGCCGGCCGATACTTCAAGCCTCAGGAGTCACTCTTCACCACCCTCACTTATGAGAAATCATTCCTGGATGAGAAATACTCACTCACCGTCCAGGCCTATGCACACAGGCTCCATAACCAGATTGAATACACCGGTTTCCTGGTTGACCTGCTCACACGTCCGTACAGTCTTGATAACAACATACATGTATCATCCGGTTACAACTACGGCGCAAGTGTCATGCTTGCCCGTCAGGCCGGCCGGCTTACAGGCTGGATAAGCTACTCCTACGGACGTTCGCTGCGTGAAGGTGACGGCATCAGTTACCCCAAGCTGTTTCCGTCATCCCATGAGCGGCAGCATGAGTTCAACGCCGTAATAAACTATGCCACAGGCAGGTATGAGTTTGGCGGATCATTCGTGGCGGCATCGGGCAACCCTTTCACTCCGCCCCGTAACCTCTACTTCATATCCAACAGCGTCATCATTCAATATGACGATTTCAATTCAGGCCAGCTCAATCCCTATGTCAGGCTAGACCTCTCTGCCACCTACCACCTAAAGTCACGCGGCAGATACCGTCATTCAGTGAACCTCTCATTATATAACGCCACCGCCCACAGTAATGAGACCATGGGTTATATCAAGGTTGATGAGGATGATATGTCATTCAAGTACCACATGGCATGTTTCATCATCCCCGTCATGCCGTCAATCAGTTACAACTGCCATTTCTGAATATGAAAAGATATATTGCCATATTATCCGCACTGCTTCTGATATGCTCCTGCATGACAGACCGTCTCAAGGAATATCCAGACCAGCTTGTCGTAGAGGGCTGGATAGAGAACGGAGAGTCTCCTGTGGTCTTTGTCACCTCAACCGTAGCCGCTACTGAGAAATCCCAGAACGCCGCTGACCTCATTGGGCATCTTGCATGGAACGCCCAGGTTACAGTCACATATAATGAGCAGACATACAAGCTCCTGCCTACATTCACTCAGGATTACCTGCTCGGGCTCTATTATACCAACAATGCTCTCAAGGGAGTTGTGGGTGGAGAATATAGGCTTGATGTATCCTGGAACGGCATGACAGCATCGGGAACCACCTCAATAAAGACTCCCGGCTCCATTGATTCCATATCGGTAAAAGTATCTGAAGATGATGATACGCTATACGTCCTTAAGGCACATATCAAGCCTGATGAAAACCGATATTACCGTTTCTTTACCAAGGTAATCGGTCAGGACTCCACCTACAACGCATCATTCCTGGGCCTCTATGACAGGGAACTTATTAAAGAAGATGAACTGGTTTTTGTAAACCGCGGTGACAGCAACCCCTTCCGATCGCAGCAACTGTATCATAGGTATAATGACAGCGTATCATTCAAATTAGCTGCCATTGACGCCTCCGCATACGAGTTCTGGAGTAAGTTCGGTGAAAATTCCGCCTTTGGTTCATTGGCACTCATTCCCTACTCCTATAATGTTGTGGGTAATCTTGATGGGGCTCTGGGATATTGGTTCGGCTACGGAGTAACGAAGTACGAATTGAAAATTGAGAATTGAAAATTGAAAATTATAAGAAAGGGTTCGGAAGTCTCCGAACCCTTTCTTAATGTCGCGGGAATTAACGCAGGTGCTTTTTACGCAAGTGCATGTAATTTTCAATTTTCAATTTTCAATTCTCAATTGATTAGAAGCCGCCGCCAAAGCCGCCGCCCATGCCACCGCCGAATCCACCGGCACC
This sequence comes from Bacteroidales bacterium UBA1182, assembly GCA_002310015.1. Taxonomy (GTDB): domain Bacteria; phylum Bacteroidota; class Bacteroidia; order Bacteroidales; family Bacteroidaceae; genus Colenecus. The sequence goes on along the minus strand of DBYQ01000058.1, from coordinate 25,381 downwards.
GCCACCAAAGCCGCCGCCACCGAAGTCACCGCCGCCCATGCCGCCGCCGAAGCCGCCTCCCATGCCGCCGCCAAAGTTACCCATCTGCATCTCCTCTACCTTGTAATCCTTGGGGAGTTCAAACAGTGCGGGATCAACATCGGTCTCTTCAAGCTTCTCAACAGTCTGGCCCATTGTGCCGTAATCAGTTACGGTCTCGCTCTTCATAGTGAGGTTCTTGTATATCCAGAGGGTCATCTGTGTTGAATAACCCTGGTTGCTCTGAGTGATGGAGTACATCTTGCACATTACGCCTGCAACTTCCTCCTCACCAAGCTCCTTGATCTTGTTCTTCTTGATGGTCTTGGCATCCAGATTTTCCCAGTCGAACATAGGAGTGGTCTGAGCGCCCATGCCGCCCATCATACCCATGCCCATACCCATGCCACGGCCGCCACCGCCGCCCTGACCGCCACGACGTCCGCCAAATGATGGCATCTTGGTAGCGCTCTTCTCAGCGTCGTTGATCTGGTAGTTATCCTCACCAATGGCGAGTGAACGGGTTGTACCGGCCTCACCACGTGTGGTAACGGTTACAGTCTTCTTACCGTAGTCATCAAAATATATCTTGGTAACCATGGTGCTGGGATCAAAGTTCATCTGACGCTGGCCGCCCTGGCCGCCCTGGCCCTGAGGACGCTGGCCGCCGCCCATGCCCATACCGGCACCGCCGCCAAAGCCACCCATAGCCATTCCTGCGCCACCGCCGAAACCGGCGCCGCCGCCCATGCCCTGGAACTGGCCCATATTGTTGGCCATAGTTATAACACCTGATTTGATACCAAGAACAGGCTCTGAAGCCTCCTTCTTATCCTTCTTAGCCGCATTGACTGACAGGCTTACTGCCGCAAGCATCATGGCGGCTACCATAAATTTTCTCATTTGCTTAATTGTATTTAAGGTTTATAATTTGATTCTTTCTACATATATAAGGTTTAATCCCCAAAGTTAAAACCCCAATATACAAATTTTCCACTCGGCCCGAAGGGACGCTTTCACCAAGCGAAGCGCCTAATTTTCAATTTTCAATTTTCAATTAACAACTTCGTTGTTGATTTTTGTCGCGACTCGGCCAAACAAGCAAGCTTGATGGCTCTCACTGCTCCAAAAATTTTCAATTTATCTTATAATTTTCGCCTTAGCCGACCCAACCTTAAACTTAATATCCATCTGCACAATTGTGCGCTCACTGTCATCATTCACATAAATAGTCAGGATATCGCGCTCCTTCTTCTTGCCCTTATCCTCATAAGGCTCCACAAGCCTGAACACCATGCAATTATACTTCTTGCCCGATATCTTCAGGCTCTCCTTGCCCTGATATATCAGCACCTCGTCAATGATATCGCAGGCATCGGCCAGCTTAAAGTTGAAACGCTTGCCTTTTGACAGGCTGCCGGCATCTATAGCACGCGCAAAACCCACCACGCTCACCATGTCATAAACCTGAGTATCGCTGGTCTCCAGACAATCCTTCACACGGCCGTTCTTGTAAATCTTCTGCATTGCGGCTGTGCATCGGCCATCACTCTCATTGGTAAAGTTCACCTTCTCACGCACAATGTCATCACCCTCAAAGCAGTGCTTCTGGAAATATACCGGAGCAGAGTTTGCCGGACTTACAATCGTCGTAAGGGTATCGTTCAGGCTGAATATTTTCTCCACGGCGCTTGTGGTACGGGCTATCAGATCCATCTGTACCATCTTCTGACCGTTATACTCTATGTTCTTGGTTGCAAGACTGGCCTCACCCGCCTTTATCGGACCCAGATACATGCCGTATCTCAGCGTCTCATCTCTCCAAATCTCATCGGCATACATAATCCCGCTTGCCAGGAGCATCATTGCCATAATTGAAATAAACCGTTTCATGATCATCGTTGTTAATGGTCTTCTGTAATTAAGATTCAAAAAACGCGGCAAAGTTAAGAATCTGTTTAAATTTGTTTCCATAAATTTCTTACAGCCTCTTTTTTCCTCTGTTCTCATCGTTCCTCTGTCAAAATGGACCTCCATTATTCCCTCTGAAACGATAATAACAGAGAAAAAAACAGTCCATAATAATCTTTACGGAACAAAATTAAACAGATTCTGAGAATCTCTGTCTGGAATATGTTTATTTTTGTTCCATAAATAGTAAGCAAAACACATCATCATGCTATTTGATAAGAAAACATATTCTCATCGCCGCAGCGTTCTGAGAGAGAAAATTGGCAATGGCCTAATTATCCTGCTTGGTAACAATGACGCTCCATGCAACTACCCCTCAAACGCCTACACCTTCCGTCAGGACAGCACATTCCTCTATTTTACAGGTCAGCAGCGCGAATCACTTGCCGCAGTAATCGATGCCGACAGCGGTCAGGAATGGCTTCTGGGTGATGATATTGACCTCGATGATATCATCTGGACCGGATTCGTACCCTCCGTTGCAGATATGGCTGCTGATTGCGGCATACAGAACAGTGCCCCATACAGCAAACTAAAGGATCTGGTGGCCGATGCCCGTCGCCTGGGCCGTAAAATACACTTCCTGCCCCCCTACCGTCATGACCACATGATCCTCTTGTCCGATATGCTAGGCATCCACCCGCTCCAAACCCGCGATGCCGCATCGGTAGAACTTATCAAGGCCGTTGTAAGCATGCGCTCCATAAAATCCGATGGTGAGGTTGCAGAGATTGAGCGCGCTATGGCCATAGGTTACCAGATGCACTGCGCCGCCATGAAACACTGCCGCCCTGGCGTGACTGAGAAATCAATTGCAGGTATTATGGAGGGCATTGCCATGGGCCAGGGAGCCAAAGTATCGTTCAACAGCATAGTAACCATGCACGGCGAGATCTTTCATGGTGGCCCCTCTATGAAGCCTCTTGAGCCTGGACGCCTCCTCCTGGTTGATGCCGGCGCCGAAACCGTCAACAACTACTGCAGTGACAACACCCGAACCATGCCCGTCAGCGGTAAGTTCACCAGCAAGCAGCTGGATATCTACTCCATCGTAGAGGCGTGTCATGACCTCGTCATCGAGAAAGCCCATCCCGGCATGCGATGGCTAGACATGCACCTGGACGTCTGCCGCCTCATGACTGACCGCCTCAAGGACCTGGGCCTCATGCGCGGCAATACTGATGACGCCGTCGCCGCCGGAGCACACGCCCTCTTCATGCAGCACGGCCTTGGCCACATGATGGGCATGGACGTACACGATATGGAAGCCCTGGGCCAGAACTACGTAGGCTTTGATGAAGAAGTCCAGCCCTCTAATCAGTTCGGAACCAACTGCCTCCGCTACGGCAAGCGCCTCCAGCCCGGCTTCGTCCTAACCGATGAGCCCGGCATCTACTTCATCCCCGCCCTGATAGACAAATGGCGCGCAGAACATATGCACAAAGACTTCATGAATTACCAAGCAATAGAAAACTACATAGATTTCGGAGGAATCCGAATAGAAGACGACATCCTAATCACCCCCACCGCCAACCGCGTCCTAGGTGCAAATATTATCCCTTACCATCCTGATGATGTTGAAGAAATGATACAAAAGGGGTCAGACCCCAATTGCACTATTTTTCAAAAATGATGCAATTGGGGTCTGACCCCTTTTGTATCATTTCTTGTTGCAGCAATCTTTCATAGAGCAGCCGCAGCAGGAGTTTCCCTTCTTGCGATTGTTTATTGCGCCGATGACAGCGACTACGACCAGTCCTGTTATGGCGATGATTGCTATTATGGTTGCGGCGTTCATAATACTGCCTGTGCTATTAAATAACCAAACCAAGCCACAACCCAGGCGATGACGCACTGGAAGATTACGACATAGATTGCCCACCTGTCACCAAGTTCGCGGCGAACGCTGCTGATTGCAGCAACGCAAGGCGTGTAGAGCAGGCTAAATATGAGCATCGGAACAGCGGTAATAACAGTCAGCGACTCGGTCACGCCAAGCACCTCCATCGTAGCAACCACGCTCTCCTTAGCCAGGAAACCGCTTACAAAAGAGGTAACAATGCGCCAATCGCCAAGGCCCAGCGGACGGAACAGCGGCTCCAGCACGCCAGCAACCCAGGCCATCATGCTACCCTCGCCGTTCTCCACCATATTGAATCGGAAATCAAACGTCTGCAGCAGCCAAATCACGATCGTCGCCACGAATATCACCGTGAACGCCCTCTGCACAAAGTCCTTCGTCTTGTCCCAAAGCAGATGGCTCACATTCTTGAGTCCCGGCATGCGGTAATTGGGCAGCTCCATCACAAACGGCGCAGCCACGTAATTCTTGCGGAAAAGTTTGGTCACCAGCGCCACAATCACGCCTACAAATATCGACAGCAGGTACAAGCCGGCCAGAATCAGACCGCCCTTGCCCGGGAAAAACGCATTGGTAAAGAATCCGTAAATAGGAATCTTGGCGCTGCAGCTCATAAACGGAGTGAGCAGAATGGTCATCTTTCTGTCACGGGCCGATGGCAACGTTCTAGTGGCCATAACCGCCGGAACAGAACAGCCAAAGCCGATGAGCAACGGCACGATAGAACGACCCGACAGACCCAGTTTACGCAGCAGCTTATCGGTCACAAACGCGATACGTGCCATATATCCGCTGTCCTCAATCAGACTAAGGAAGAAGAACAGGATTATGATGATAGGCACAAAGCTCAGCACGCTTCCCACGCCGCCAAAAATGCCATCCTCAACAAGCGATATGATTGCAGGTGAAATATCGGCCTTCTCCATACCAGCCACACAGATGCCTGCCAGGCCCTGAATCAGCTGGTCAAGCCAATCCTGCAGCGGTGCACCCAACACATCGATTGAGAGCCATATCACCAGGCACATCACTATCAGGAAGATTGGAATTGCTGTCCATCGGCCGGTCAGAACGCGGTCAATGCGGCGACTCCTTATATACTCTTTGCTCTTCTGCGGCTTGACAACCGTCTGCGAGCAAAGGCGCTCAATAAACGAGAAACGCATATCTGCAATGGCAGCCGCGCGGTCCATCCCACGCTCCTCCTCCATCTGCAGGATTATGTGTTCCATCGTTTCTTTCTCGTTCTGTGTAAGTTGTAGCTGTTCAAGCACTTGAGCATCGCCCTCAGCAAGCTTGCCGGCTGCGAATCGGCCCGGAATGCCAGCCCTTTCGGTGTGGTCCTCAACCAGATGCATTATGCTGTGCAGGCAACGGTGAACAGCACCCCCGTGATCATCCTTTGTGCAGAAATCGGTCCTGGCCGGAACCTCCTGATACTCAGCCACATGAATGGCGTGCTCCACAAGCTCCTTGATACCCTCGCCCTTTGCGGCCGATATCGGAACCACCGGAATACCCAGGATTCGCTCCATCTCATTCACGCGGACCGATCCGCCATTACCCGTCAGCTCGTCCATCATATTGAGAGCCAGCACCATAGGCACACCCAGCTCCATGAGCTGAACCGTCAGATACAGGTTGCGTTCAATGTTTGTAGCATCGACGATATTGATAATGCAGTTAGGCTTCTGCTCAATAATGAACTGGCGTGAAACCGTCTCCTCCTGCGTGTAAGGCGATAAAGAATATATACCAGGTAAGTCTGTGACAAGAGTATCCGGATGCCCCTTAATCTGCCCATCCTTTCTATCTACAGTCACACCCGGGAAATTACCCACATGCTGATTAGAACCCGTAAGCTGATTAAACAAGGTAGTCTTGCCGCAATTCTGCTGACCGGCCAAAGCAAACCTCAACACCGTACCCTTAGGAACCGCATTCTCATGAGTAGCATCATGATACTTACCAGCCTCACCCAAACCCGGATGAGAGTTATGCTCATGCAAAGACAAATTATACCCAAAATCGACCAAAACAGTACCAAAGGGGTCTGACCCCAATGGTACCTTTTTTTCAAAAACAGTACCATTGGGGTCAGACCCCTTTGGTACTGTTTTTTCGGGCTGTTGGCTGCCATCCGGTGCGTCAACTGTAATTTGAGATGCTTCTTCAAGACGGAGAGAAAGAGTGTATCCGCGAACCAGAAGCTCCATCGGATCACCCATCGGAGCAAACTTCAAAAGCTTAACCTCCACGCCCGGCAGCAACCCCATATCCAGAAAATGCTGCCTCAGTGCCCCCTCACCTCCAACCGAGGCAATCACAGCACTCTCACCTATCTTAAGTTCCCTCAGAGTCATAAACAGCTAATTTTGCCCGCAAAATTACAACCAATCCCCTGCATTATCAATACTGAATTATAAGTATAAATTGAAAATTGAGAATTGAAAATTGAAAATTGAAAATTAACAAGCACCTGCGTTACAAATATCTGCGTAATAGCCCGCGACATTAAAAAGCCTTCGAAATCCATTTCGAAGGCTTTTTACAATTTTCAATTTTCAATTTTCAATTCTCAATTTTCAATTCTCAATTTTCAATTTACCTAATGTCCTGAAGGTTATACGGAGTCTCCTGATAAACATAATAATTAAGCCAATTCTGATAGAACAGATTGGCATGAGCCCGCCACCGGTCCAAAGGCCCCTGAGACGGATCATCGCCCCGGTAATAGTGCTTGGGAATATCTATCGGAAGCCCCTTATCCAAGTCACGCTTGTACTCCTTGTCAAGAGTATCAGGAGAGTACTCAAAGTGACCGGTAATGAAAATCTCACGACCATTACGTGCCGATACCATGAACACCCCGGCCTCATCGGACTCAGAGAGCAGCTTGAGGTCAGGATGGCTCAGAATATCATCACGACGCAGCTCAGAATGACGGCTGTGAGGAGCATAGAACTCATCATCAAAACCGCGGAAGATAGGCAGCGGCTCACGGGTGGTATTGTGCTTGAAAATACCGAACATCTTGTTCTTGAGCTGATACTTGGGCACTCCGTAAAAATGATACAGTCCGGCAAGCGCGGCCCAACAAATATACAGGGTCGATGTCACATGAGTCCTGGCCCAATCCATAATCTCGGTCAGCTCATTCCAGTACTCCACATCCGTAAACTCCATATGCTCCACCGGAGCTCCGGTTATGATAAAGCCGTCAAATTTCTCATCACGTAAGCTCTCAAACGTCTGATAAAACACCCTCATATGCTCCACGGGGGTGTTTTTCGATGTATGACTGCGCAGTTTCATCAGCTTAAGCTCAATCTGCAAAGGCGTATTTGAGAGCAGACGTATCAGGTCTGTCTCTGTCGTAATCTTTATGGGCATCAGGTTCAAGATGACAATACGCAACGGACGTATATCCTGATGCGATGCCCTTGAGGTGTCCATCACAAAGATGTTCTCCCCCTTAAGAATCTCTATTGCAGGCAGTTTATCGGGCAGTTTGAGAGGCATTTTCTTAGTATGTTTATTAAACCAAGCATTCACCACCTTAAAATAAGGCAGTGAATACAAGGCAAAATTAGTTAAAACTTAAAACAACTTGGACACTTTATCATATTTTGGCAAAAGCCTGATTAAGATCAGCAATAATGTCATCAACATGTTCAACACCGATTGAAAGACGTACAGTTGTAGGAGTGATATGCTGCTCGGCAAGCTCCTTGGAGGTCATCTGTGAGTGTGTAGTGGTGTAAGGATGTATCACAAGGCTCTTTACATCAGCCACATTGGCCAGCAGTGAGAAAATCTGCAGTGAATCGATGAACTTCCAGGTATCCTCCTGCGTGCCGTTTATCTCAAAGGTAAATATTGATCCGCCGCCGTTGGGGAAATACTTCTGATACAACTTGTGATCCTTGTGCTCCGGCAGTGAAGGATGGTTAACCTTAGCTACCTTAGGATGACCTGCCAGATACTTCACCACCTTAAGTGCATTCTCCACGTGACGCTCAATGCGCAGAGGCAGAGACTCAACACCCTGCAGCAGGATCCATGCATTGAACGGGCTGATGGCAGCACCGGTATCACGCAGGATGACGGCACGGATACGGGTTACGAATGCAGCAGCACCGGCCACATCGGCAAAAACTGCGCCGTGGTAAGAGGGATCGGGCTTGGCCAGTGTAGGATACTTGTCAGGGTTGGCCTTCCAGTTGAAAGTACCGCCGTCCACTATCACACCACCCAGTGATGAACCATGACCACCGATGAACTTGGTTGCAGAATGAACCACGATGTCAGCGCCATGCTCCAGCGGACGGATAAGAATGGGAGCGAATGTGTTATCCACGATGAATACTATTCCGTGCTTGTGAGCTATCTCTGCTATTGCATCCAGATTGGTAACATCACTGTTGGGGTTACCGAATGTCTCGGCATAAATAGCCTTGGTATTGGGCTGGATGGCTTTTTCCAGAGCCTCCAGGTCATTCACATCGACAATGGTATTAGTGATGCCCTGAGTAGAAAGCGTGTGTGTAATAAGGTTGAAAGAACCGCCGTACAGGTTGTTTGCGGCTACGATGTGGTCACCAGCCTGTGCAATGTTCTGCAGAGCATAAGTTACGGCTGCTGCGCCCGATGCCACTGCCAGAGCGGCAACACCACCCTCCAGGGCTGCGATACGCTTCTCAAGCACATCCTGCGTAGAGTTGGTCAGACGGCCATAGATATTACCTGCATCACGCAGACCAAAACGGTCAGCTGCATGCTGTGAGTTACGGAACACATAAGATGTTGTCTGATAAATAGGCACTGCGCGTGCATCAGATGCGGGATCAGCCTGTTCCTGGCCTACATGAAGAGCTAAAGTCTCAAGATGGAATTTGTTGTTTGCCATAGTTGTATATTTTTTAATTGTTTGTAATCTAGTTTTGTCGTTTTGTTCTTTTGACGATGCAAAGATACCGCTGATAGAAAATGTCACCAAGAAAATTTGGAACAAAGGAAAACTTGACTACATTTGCAGAAATTTCAAGAACAAGAATCAACAAAACATCCCAATAACTATGGAAAAGGAGAATATTTCAACTCTAATCGAGCCAAAAGCCGGCGAACTGGACGCCACAGACATCAAAATCCTCACCTGCCTGCAGGATAATTCACGCCTCACCACCAAGGAACTTGCCGCCAAGGTGCACCTCTCCACCACTCCGGTGTTTGAGCGTCAGAAACGTTTGGAGCGCGAAGGCTATATAAAGAAGTATATAGCAGTGCTTGACCCTGAGAAGCTCAACCTGGGCTTTGTGGTGTTCTGCTGCGTCAAGCTCCGCGAGATGACCCGCGAGACCGCCTACACCTTTGAGGAAGCCGCGCGTAATATGAAAGAGGTGGCTGAGTGCTACAACATCTCCGGTGAGTTTGACTACCTGCTCAAAGTATATTGTCCCGATATGCGCTCCTACAAGGAGTTCATCATGAACGTCCTTGGCACCACCGATACCGTCGGCTCCATCCAGTCCATGTTTGTGATGAGTCCCATCAAGAAAACCTTCGGCCTCTCAATCTAATTGAAAATTGAAAATTGAAAATTGAAAATTTTTGGAGCAGTGAGAGGAGAGACTAAGCTCGCTTGGGCTATCCCGTTTCTGTCCCCCGATAACGGGGGAAACGAAGGGGGTGTAAAGACCATTGAACGCGACAAAAATCAACAACGAAGTTGTTAATTGAAAATTAGAAAGTTGATTGTTTTAGTCTTTTGATGATTGTAGTTAATAAACCGATTATTTCACGACAATCCTTATCTAATGAGTTGAAAGATTCGTCATTAATATAATTGCAAACATGAAGGAGGTCCAACCAGTAACTGGTTTCATCGGCCTCCTTCAATGCAATATTGAGTTTACTTAGAAAATCAGGACGACTTTGAGCGTTCTTACTTTCTATAGTATTAGCTCCAATACTTGTCCCACAACGTAGAAGTTGTTTAGACATGATATATTCCTGTTTTTCACTATTCAGATATTTGTAACAGTTAATAATGCGTATAGCAAAATCTCTGCTTTTACTATGTAAAACATTGTCTCTCATGATAAAAAATTTCAATTTTCAATTTTCAATTTTCAATTTTTTACTCCCACTCAATAGTGCCCGTAGGTTTCGGAGTCAAATCATAAAGCACTCTATTCACACCCGGAACCTCCGTAATGATGCGCTGAGTAATATGGTGCAACAGTTTGTATGGAATCTCCTCAATAGTAGCCGTCATAGCATCCCGGGTATTCACGGCGCGGATGATCACCGGCCAATCCCAGCTGCGCTTGTTATCCTTAACGCCCGTTGACTTGTAATCGGGCACGATGGTAAAGTACTGCCAAACCTTGCCCTCCAAGCCATTAGCCGCAAACTCCTCGCGCAGAATGGCATCGCTCTCACGCAGGGCCTCTAACCTGTCTCTAGTAATTGCACCCGTGCAGCGCACGCCCAGACCCGGGCCCGGGAACGGCTGACGGAACACCATGTTATCTGGCAGGCCAAGCTCCTTACCTACCACGCGAACCTCATCCTTGAACAGCAGCTTGATAGGCTCCACCAGCTCAAACTTAAGGTCATCGGGCAGACCACCCACGTTGTGATGGCTCTTTACGGGACCTGACTCCACAATATCGGGATAGATGGTACCCTGGGCCAGGAAACTGATACCCTCCTGCTTGCGTGCCTCCTCCTCAAACACGCGGATAAACTCGGCGCCTATTATCTTGCGCTTCTGCTCTGGATCAGCCACGCCGGCCAGCTTGTTCAGGAAACGGTCAGTGGCATCCACATATACCAGGTTGGCGTTCAACTCATCGCGGAACACGCGCACCACCTGCTCGGGCTCGCCCTTGCGCAGCAGTCCGTGGTTTACATGCACTGAAACCAGCTGCTTGCCCACCGCTTTAATGAGCAATGCAGCCACTACCGATGAATCCACGCCACCGGACAGTGCCAGCAGAACCTTTTTGTCACCAATCTGAGCCCTGAGCTCCTTAATCTGTTCATCAATGAATTTCTTGGCCAATGCGGGCGTAGTGATACGCTCCATCGAGGCCGGACGTACATTTCCTTGAGTCATATAAACTTATTTGTAATCAATAAATTAAAAATGAAATCTATTTCTTTGACGCATTCTGCCTTACCAGATACTGCATAATAAGCGTACCGGCTTCAATCTTAAGCCATGCATAGCGTCCCATACGGTTTGTATTCTCTTTCACGTAGATAAAAAGAGTATCGCCTATTATTCCGTCTGTCTTGGACAGAGAGCACCAGTTTCCGCTCTGAACCATCTCAGCGTGCCACCGGTCAGCATTGGTAAGCTCTTTGAGCACCACCATTGAAGTATCGGCCACGGATGCAAAGACGGGTATGGTTACGGAGTCGGTCATTACCGTTTTCACATCATCCACCTTAACCTCATCATTATCGCAACTTATAACGGATAACTCCAATAGAGCCAGAAGCCCTAAGGCAAACAACAGTCTAATTCTCATAACGCATCGGTTTAATTTCTACAAACATAATCATTTAATGTAAAAAACACTACAAATTGCGCGTAATTTTATCAGCCTCTCTTTTATGGATTTTTATAACAGTACCTTATATAAGAATTACATTAAATAGATTAACTTTGACGTCCGATAAAAGCAAACCTCTTTAATATGAAATACTACATCCTATTCGGCCCTCCAGGGGCAGGTAAAGGCACACAGGCAGGTGCCATCTCTCAAAAATATAACCTCAAGCACATAAGCACCGGTGAGATGCTCCGTGCAGAGATAGCAGCAGGCACAGAACTTGGCAAGCAGGCCAAAGAGCTTATTGACGCAGGTAATCTGGTACCTGACAGCGTTGTTGAGGGAATGATTGAGAACACGTTCAATACATATAAGAATGTGGCAGGATTCCTCCTTGACGGGTTCCCCCGCACACTTGGCCAGGCGTCAGACCTGGATGAGATGCTTGCCCGCCGCGGTGAGAAGGTCAATGCCGTAATCTCCATAATGATTAAGGATGAGACCATTAAGGAACGCCTCTCGCATCGTGCCCAGATTGAAGGCCGTGCCGATGACGCCAATGAGGAGACCATCAAGAATCGCATAGCAACCTACCACAAGCAGACCGAGCCGCTTATCACCTATTATAAGAACAACGGCAAGTATCATGAGGTAGATGGTGAATGTGGCGATATTGAAGCTGTACGCAAGGCCATGTTCCGCGTGTTCAAGGGCATTGACCGTAAATTCCTGGAGCGTCAGGTAGTTCTTGATGACACCCTGCTCAACAAGATACAGATGCTGGCTCAGGAGTCACCGCGTCTGCGTATGAACTATGACCTGCGCAACACTGAAGAGGATCAGTCACAGCGTCTGCTCAACGTCATGCTGCCCGGCACCAAAACAGCCATTCACAAGCACAACCTCTCAAGTGAGACAGTAATGCTCATGCGTGGCCGCATGGATACCGTATTCTATAATGACAAGGGCATTGAGATTCAGCGCATACACATGGGTGGCGATACCGGCGTGTTCGGTGTGAACATCCCCAAAGGCCAGTGGCACACCTTTGAGGTCACGGAGCTTTCAATCATCTTCATGGCTCAGGATGGTCCCTGGTCTCCCATGGCAAAAGAAAACATGCTCTAAGCGAATTGAAAATTTTTGGAGCAGCGAGAGTCATCAAGCTTGCTTGTTTGACCGAGTCGTGACAAAAATCATGGAACGAAGTTACATAATTGAAAATTGAAAATTGAAAATTACAAGCACCTGCGTAAAAAAACACCTGCTTTAATTCCCGCGACATTAAAAAAGGTTCGGAAAATTTCCGAACCTTTTTTATAATTTTCAATTTTCAATTTTCAATTTTCAATCTTTTCCTCCTCCTCGTCTTTAAACTGAGCCAAAAGCTTAGGCAAATACTCCTTCCCCAGAACCACGCCACAGCCCAAAACCACGCCAAAGAACGTCCATATGATAAGAGTCTTTGCACGGCTGTTTGAAGGCTTATTAGGAACAGTAATAGGCTGGATTACAGTAAACACAGGAGTATCCTTCTTAACCTGCATCTTGGCCTGCTCCAACTGCTTGGCCAGTTCACTGTAAATGGAACTTGAGATAGAGTACTTGGTCTGGATGCGGTCACGCTCAATGCGGTCACGTGTATTGGTCACACTTTGTGAACGGTCTGTAATCCTGGCCAGTTGCTCCTGATATGACTCAGTCTCCGATTTTATCTCATTATAACGGGCCTGGATATATTCCAGCTCACTTTCTGATTTCTCAATACGGAAACGTGTAAGTTCCTCCTGAAGCAGTTGCTGCGCCTTCATGGCCAGTTCCGCAGCCTGTATAGGCTCTGAACCTATTACATTCAGAGTGATATAACCTTCTTTCTTATCAACTGCAAGTGAAACATTTTCTGCAAGTTCCTTAAGGATCTCCTCCTCATCCTCACTTATAACCACTGGCTTGGGGGTATTATCGGCCGTACCTTCACCTTCAGGTAATACTATAGGCTCTTTCTCTCCTCTAATAGCTTTAAGGATCACACGCGGCAATCCGATGGTATATTTTATTAAACCTCCAAATATAGCACCTACCACTGAAGGCTTGGCATAATCACTCTGCGCATAATCAAACATGCAGATAGCGGTATCACACTTAGCATAATGAAGCGGAGTGTACATCAGTTCTTTCATGAAAGTAACGCTGCCCACAATCTGCGGATAGATAAGCGGCGATAGCTCACTACCCGTATTGACCGTACTCAAGTCAAATCCCGCAAGTGATGCCAGACTGCTCAATGATGCGTTTTGCTTGGAGTTCAGCTGGGGAACCATTACAGTACTCACCTCGTATTTACGAATCATGGTAAATGCGGCTATCAGGCCTAACGCCATGAACACACAGGTCCAGATTATTACAGTCTTACGGCCGTCCCATAGCTGTTTTACCAGCACCATTATATCTATACCCTCCCCTTCATCCGTCATAGGCGCATTGTTCATATTCTCGTCCATATTACTACAGTTTGTCAATAAGAATTACCAATGATATAACCGATGTGAGTGTACTGAGAGATGTTCTCAGTTCATCACCCCAGTCAATCTTCTCCTTAGGCTTCTCTATCTTCTCACGTTTCTCATCATCAATGCGCAGTGTAATCATACCGCCTGATTCAACTTTAGGATAACGGCGTATCCAAAGGAATCCGCGTTTGGTTGATTCTGTCTGGTTGTTGGGGTACGTAACCGTAACGCTGTTCTTATCGGCAGCCTTCTGGAATCCGCCGGCATAATGGCGTATATACCAGGCGGCATTGTGCTTACCCTGGAACAGGATTGTCTTTTGGCTTGATGCATACTCCTCAGGTACATACTGAGCCATTCTGGTTCCGGTCTCACGTATTGAAACAACGTTCTCCATACGTGTTATGTTGATTACGTCACCATCCATCAGTATGGGGTCAGACTTGAGTCTTCCCTTGTTACTCTTCACCTCCCTAAGGTCCAGTCCTATACTACCGCGGTTACGATAAGTACGGAACAGGCGTGCATACGGGGCTGCATCATCAAGCAGGCCGCCTGCCATCTGGATAATCTCCCACAACTGTGTTTTATTATCCTCCAGTACATATACACCCGGATATTTTACGCGGCCGTTAACCTCAACCGTTCGTCCCATGGTAAAGTTAGGAGTACGGCGTACAACTATATGGTCATACGGCTGCAACTGGAATTCTGAGTTACCCACCAGATTGTACTGGTCATCAACAGTCAGGGTAATCTGGTCAAGTTTAACCTCATCCTTTGTAGAGATGTTGATACGGAACACCTCAACGCGGTCGTATGCTGCACCTACCTCTAATCCGCCTGCCATCTCAAGCATGTCATGCACTGTCAGTGACTTGTCAAACTCTACTCCAAACGGGTTTTTTACGGCACCGCTCACGCGGACTTCACCTACGTTTGTATAAGTGGTGTTGTCATATATTTTCAACTGGTCACCGGGCTGCAGCAGGGTATCGCCATCCCTATCCAGCAATATACGCAGGTACTCCTGTTTTGAGGGATTGGTCAGGTCACGGCGGAATATGTAAGCTACAGGGAATACACTGGGCTTAAGACCGCCTGCATAACCTATAGCCTGCTCCACTGTCATCCTGTCATTCACACCAAACTGACGTGAGAAAGGTTCACGCACCTGACCGCTTACCGAGATTGTTGCCAGGTCACGGTATGTTGACTGCTCCTTAACAAGCACTGCATCTCTTGGCTGCAGTTCAAAATCCGGATTGCCGTTTACGCCGGGGAACGGTATGGTGAGCACCTCAACAGTCTCGTCGGGACGTGTACGCTCTACAAACACAAAATCGGTCATAGCTGTGTAACGGGGCTGAGCCTTCTCAATAAGAGTCTGCAGGGTACCGTTATTCTCAATCGCATATCGGCCTCCGTAGAACACATCACCCTTAATTGATACGTAGTTCTCAAGCGGTTTGTTCGATGTGCGTACCCTTACCACATCACCGTTCTTGAGCTCTATCCTCTGTGATCCTGAAAGCACATTATCCAGCTCATACTCCAGGATCTTTATCTCACCGCCCTCCTGGCGCTCTATCTGCAGGTAATCAGGATAAACGTTGTATGTCACGCCACCGGCATAGCGTATCAGGTCCTTTACAGTCTCACCAGCCACCATCTCATAACGCATGGGGCGGTTTACTGCACCC
Organism: Bacteroidales bacterium UBA1182; assembly: GCA_002310015.1. Taxonomy (GTDB): domain Bacteria; phylum Bacteroidota; class Bacteroidia; order Bacteroidales; family Bacteroidaceae; genus Colenecus. The sequence continues at coordinate 9,753 of DBYQ01000058.1, read as the reverse complement.
TCAATAGTTACAATGTTGTCAGCCACCGGCACAAACAGCACATCACCGTTCTGCAGGTCATACTGTGCATTGGGATCGGGCTTGGTCATATACCTGTACAGGTCCAGACGGCTTGTCTTGCCACCGCGGCTCAACTGAACGTTACGTACGGAACCTATTCTTGTAGGACCGCCGGCTGCAGCCAGGGCATTGAATGCAGAGTTAAGTGCTGAGAGTGTAAAACCGCCCTGAACACCTACCTCACCGTATATGTTCACCATCACGGTACGTGCCGTAGTAATGGTAACCGCAATCTGGTCCGGACGGAATGAGTAAGATGAAGCCAGCTTACTTCTGATAGCCTGACGGGCCTGCTCCAGGGTCATACCCTTAAGGAATATCTTGGAGCTGTTAGCAGGTTGTATTGAACCATCGGCACCAATACGCTGATGAATCTCAGTCTGTGACGAACCGAATATTGAGATATGCACCTCATCGCCCTCACCCATAACGTAGGTTTCAGGAGCCTGGGCACCGTCTGTAGTGCGATACACATCCAGTGACTTGCCTGTAAACAGTGAGTGGCCGTAAATGTCATCACCAGCCGTTGGTGATACATGATTCTCTTTGAGAGCCTCCTCAAGAGCCTCCTCTGCGGCAGCCTCACCTTGAGTCGTCTGCGGGAAATCCTCCGGAGTAAGAGCCTCGCTTGCAGCTGCAGCAATGGCACTCTCACCGGCCGGGGCCGCAGGAGTAGCATTAGATGAAGCCTGAGCCTTCTCGGCCTGCATCTGGTTAATAATAGCCGTAACTCTACCCTGATAGTTCTGATACTCAGTCGGCGGAATATTATCCACGTCAATACCGTTTTCAAGCAGACGCGCGCGTACCTCAGTCTCTTCAAGTCCACGTTTCTGCAGCTCATTGCGAGCCATTGAAATCATCGATGCACTCTGTGAGTAAACCACCAGCGGCAGCAAGAATGCAATACAAGCCAGAATTTTCTTCATTTATTATCCTTATTTTAAAATATTATTTCACATTCAGACCGCAAAGATAATCATAATTATTTAAAATTAAAAAAGTACCATTGGGGTCAGACCCCTTTGGTACTCTTTTTGCATGTGCCATTGGTGCAATTGGGGTCTGACCCCTTTTGCACTGTTTTTTTTTGAAAATGATACAATTGGGGTCAGACCCCTTTTGTACTGTTTTTTTTGAAAATGACAAGTGCAAAAGGGGTCAGACCCCAATTGCATCATTTTGCTCCAAACTCTTTAATGCGCTGCTCCTCGCTACGCTTGCAAATCAGAATTTGTCCCCCCTTTTCCGATACAATATACCCGTCCAATCCCTGAATCACAACCTTCTTGGCGTCCTCAACATGAACCACGCAATTGCTTGATTCATAGAAATGTACATTACCCACCGATGCATTATTATCCGCATCCTTCTGCAACTTTTCATGCAGCGACTGCCAGTTCCCCAGATCGCTCCACCCAAAATCCGCCGGAAAAGTATAAACCTTCCCCTCAGCAGCAGCCGGCTCCATCACCGCATAGTCAATAGAAATCTTCTCACAAGTCGGGAAAATCTCCAAAACAGTACAATTGGGGTCAGACCCCTTTTGTATCATTTTATCCATCTGCCCCGCCAAAATCGGCTTATAAGCCCTGATAGAATCGGTAATCGTCTTCACATTCCACACAAAAATCCCCGCATTCCAAAGGTAATTTCCATCCGCCAAATACCTCTTAGCCGTCTCCAGATCCGGCTTCTCCTTAAACTCCTCCACCAAAATGATACAATTGGGGTCAGACCCCTTTTGTACCGTTTTTACATAACCATACCCAGTTTCCGGCCTATTCGGTTTGATTCCGATAGTCACGATAAAGTCGTGGCCCGATGTAAACTCCAATGCGCCCGATATCACGCGCCTGAACTCCTCAGGGTTCATTACAACCGCATCGCTGGGAGTAACGACAACATTTGCATCAGGATCCTCCTCCTTAATGCTCCAGCACGCCCAGGCAATGCACGGAGCCGTATTTCGCGCCGCTGGCTCAGCTAAAATATGCTTTAAAGGAATACCAGGAATCTGCTGCTTAACAATATCCACGTAATCCTTGTTAGTCACCACCCAAAAGTTTTCCGATGGGCAAATACCCTTGAACCGGTCCACAGTCAGCTGAATCAGCGACCGTCCACAACCCAGAATATCAATAAATTGCTTAGGAAACTCCGGAGTACTCAGGGGCCAGAATCTACTCCCGATACCCCCCGCCATAATTACCACATGATTTGCCATATCTCTTTTCTCTAAAAAATGATACAATTGGGGTCAGACCCCTTTTGTACTGTTTTTTTTGAAAATGATACCAAAGGGGACAGACCCCAATGGTATCATTTTGCTTAATTTTCAATATTTGTTCTTGTGGAAAAGCCGATGAATCCTATTCATCAAACCTCCCCGCTGATTATCAATAAACGCATCCAAAACCTTGCAGGAACCCCCAACAGGCCTGATATCATAGTCCGCAACCGCCGCCGGAATCAAGCAACTGAACCCCTCCTTCAAAATCACCTCATCACCAGTAGCACGCACCTTAATCACACAATCGCCCTTGAGGCACATCGTAATGATAAAACTGTCGTATTTAAGCAGATTCCGATGAAACTCATGATCCACCTCCGTCACGCGGGCGCTAAAGAACTTAGACTCCATAATCAGGTTCGCCCGGTCATTCCGCACCGCATAATCAGTCCTGTATTTCCGCTCCACCTTGTAGTTAAGTGCCTGAGCAGCATAGGCAGTATGGAGTTCGCGCGGCTTGCCGTCCAGCCCCAACCTGTTATAGTCAAATATCCTATAAGTTACGTCCGATGACTGCTGAATCTCGGCCAATAATATTCCACAGCAAATGGCATGCACACGCCCCGCCGGAATGTAAAAAACATCACCCGCATGCGCCTCATGCCGCGCAAGTGCCTCAGTGATAGTCCCATCCTCCACCATCCGCTTGTACTCATCGGCCCCAAGCTTCTTCTTGAAACCAGCATAAATACAAGCCCCCGGCTCAGCATCCAAAACATACCACATCTCGCTCTTACCCAGCTTGTTATGCTCGCGCAGAGCCATCTCATCATTGGGGTGAACCTGAATGCTCAGATCATTCCGTGCGTCGATAAACTTCACCAGCAGAGGCATCCGTCCGCCGTAACGCCTAGCCACAGCCTTGCCCAGAATCTCCTCTGGGGCCGATGCCACCACCTCCGGAAGTGTTTTCCCTGTCCATGAACCATTAGCAACAACTGAAGGCGAACTCTCTACAGCGCTCACCTCCCAGCTCTCGCCCACATGGTCCTGCTCCGGAAGCCCCTTCCATCGGCACAACCGCTCCCCGCCCCACACCACCGTGTGCAGGTTCGGCTCAAACAGCATCGGATATGTGCAATTGGTGCAATTGGGGTCAGACCCCTTTTGTACTATTTTACTCGAATTCATCACGCAAATATACAAAAAACGTGCAATTGGGGTCAGACCCCAATTGCTCTATTTTTCAAAAAATGATGCAAAAGGGGTCAGACCCCAATTGCTCTATTGAGCCTGCTGATAACCCCGCGGCTGATACCGGTCACGCGAGAAATCTGCATCACATTTCCACAAAACTCCAGCAGTTTTTTTACAATCTCATTCCGTTTCTCCTTCTCAAGATGCTGAATAGCAGGCACTTCCGCAATCCCAAACTCCGCCTTAATATACTCACGCAACCTCTCATCGGTCACCCGCCTCCCGGAATCGCTATCAAAATCCAGAATTCTCTGCGTTTTTGGCAGCGGCGTATCAACCAATTCCTCCAGCGCATCGAACGAAATCTTAGTGAAAACAGCCTGAGTCGCACATATCGGAACATCACAAACCATCTCCGGATCATACTCGCGCCAACTGCTCCACCTGTAATACCTCACATTGTCCGCCAGCCCTCCAGCCACCGGATTCTGATGAATGTACCGCAACAAAGTCACAAAATACTCCCAATCATTCACCACCTCACTCCTGAAACGGTCCTGAAAAAGGTGCCCAACATGCTCGTACTTTAAATTAAAATAACCCGCATAAGTGCCTGATATCCACTTTATTGCGTCCGATACCAACATTCCGGGCTGTTCCCTAAGCAGCAGATGCACATGATTAGGCATCAGGCAATAAGCGTAAATGACCAGCAAAGGAGGAACCCGATGCCCAGTCTCATCCACCGGAAACGCCAAGCGCTCCATCAGACTCAAAAACTTGAGAAAATCTTTCTCGTTCTCGAAAATGTCCTGCCGGTTCACCCCGCGCAGAATCACATGGTAAATGCCAGAATCGCTGGCCAATCTTAATTTTCGTGCCATGGTTTGCAAACAAATTGATTATATCGCAAAGATATAAAAAAAGTACAAAAGGGGTCAGACCCCAATTGTACTATTTTCAAAAATGATACAATTGGGGTCTGACCCCTTTTGTATCATTTTGTATCTTTGTGAGCGATGGATATAGAGCAGCACCCGTTTGAGCCATTTTTGCCTGAGAACGCCAGGATGCTGTTTCTGGGCAGTTTCCCGCCCCAGCCCCACCGCTGGAGCATGCCGTTCTATTACCCCAACTGGATCAACGACTTCTGGCGCATCATCGGCCTGATACATTTCAATGATAAAGACCACTTCTGCATCATCAAAGAAAAACGCTTCAATGAGCAAGCCATAAAAGACTTCTGCACACAAAACGGACTGGCTTTCTACGACACCGCCACCCAAATCCGCCGTCTGAAAGACAATGCCTCCGATGCCTTCCTAGAGGTAATAACGCCGACCGATATCCCATCACTGCTCCAACAAATTCCCCTCTGTACCACCATAGTCACCACCGGCCAAAAAGCCACAGAAGTCATCGCCAGCACCTTCAACTGCCCCATCCCGCCCATCGGAAGCAAAATCAACATAAGCATTCCAATCAGTCAAAACAACATCGTCCGCCCCATAGACTTCTACCGCATGCCCTCCACCTCACGCGCCTACCCGCTCTCCCTGGAGAAAAAAGCCGATGCATATCGGATATTATTCTGATTATCAACATACTAACCAACACTACAACTATGGATTTAAAGATGGATTGCCCAGCTTTGGAGAATTACGTCCCCAAAAACAAACAGATCAAATTCTGTCTGTTTAGTGAGGCGCGCTGGCTCAGGTTATTGAGTGGGCAGGGAAAGCCTTACGAGCACATAATTGAAGGCTTTATTCAGATTGCTGAATATTGGTATTCTGACATTTGCGAAGCTAGGGAGAGGGAATTAACCATTAAATGGATTGCAGAGAGGCTGAATGAAACACCTCAAAATATCAACAAATGGCTTCCACTCATCTATAAGGATCTGTTTGAATTGAACTATTCCAAGCCACAATTATTTGCATCAGAAGGTGAAAATCTCTGCACCTTCCTGTTTTCCGGTTTTGAGTATGGCCGAACATGTTCTTTCAGTTTCGGACTTCCCGCCGTTCCTCATCCAGGCGACACCCTTATTTTCGAATTTGTAAAAGCCGCACTAGATTGTGACTATTTCTACATTAAAGAAATCACTTTCGCAAGAGATTGTGGAAATCCATCAATCACCATACATACCAAACCGAAAGAACTTTTTGAACGCATCAATCGGTATCGTGAGTTCTTGCTTGAAAAAGCCCGTTTCATGAATCAGATAGACTATGAGACCGAATCTAAATCACATTACTATCTTGATGAAATGCTCCGATACTATGAAAATAAAGGATATGTCCCATCAGTTGAAACCATAAAACAAGAAAGAGAGGAACTTTACAAATTCTGGCGTGAACACAACAAAAAATAGTACCATTGGGGTCTGACCCCTTTGGTACCTTTTTTAAAGTTTGCCCTGCTCACCAAGGTAGGAATCCTTGAAGCCAAGGAAATAGAGAACGCCATCAAGGCCGATGGTATTGATACTCTGCCCTGCATTGGCCACAACGCGCGGTTTTGCATGGAACGCAATTCCCAAACCAGCCTCAGAGATCATCGGCAGGGCATTTGCACCATCGCCCACAGCAATAGTCTGAGCCAGATTCACCTTCTCCACCTGAGCAATCAGATGCAGCAACTCAGCTTTCCTGTGCCCATCCACAATCTCACCCACATATCGCCCGGTCAATTTACCGTCCTCGCCTATCTCAAGCTCGTTAGCGTACACATAATCAATGCCATAACGCCGTTGCAGATACTCGCCAAAGAACGTAAATCCACCAGAAAGAATAGCAATCTTATACCCGCAAGTCTTCAAAACTGACATCAGACGGTCCACACCCTCAGTCATAGGCAGATGCTCAGCAATATCACGCATCACACTGACATCCAGTCCTTTAAGCAACGCCACACGACGAGTAAAACTCTCCTTGAAATCAATCTCACCGCGCATCGCGCTCTCAGTAATAGCGCGAACCTGGGCACCCACGCCATTGCGCTCAGCCAATTCGTCAATGCACTCCGCCTGAATGAGCGTAGAATCCATATCAAAACAGATTAACCGCCTCATCCTGCGGAACATATCGTCCTTCTGGAAAGAGAAATCCATCTCCATCTGCTGCGAAATCTTCATCAGCTCAACATGCATCTTCTGCCTGTCCACCGGCTCGCCGCGCAAAGAAAATTCAATGCAAGCACGCGTCTGCTTATCAAGTTTTTTAATACTTTTCCGACCCGTAAGACGAAGAATAGAATCAATATTAAGCCCCTGATCAGCAAGAATTTGAGTAGCTGCCTGAATCTGCCGAGCCTCAAGCTGACGCCCCAGCACAGTCAAAATATACCGGTTCTTACCCTGATGCCCTACCCAATCCTCATACTCATCGTCGCTAATCGGAGAAAAACCGATATTCACGCCCAGCTCCGTAGCCTTGAACAGCAGCTCCTTCATAGCAAGGCCGCTCTTCATCTCGTCCATACGCATCAAAATGCCCAATGACAGCGTGTTATGAATATCAGCCTGGCCGATGTCCAGCACCGTAGCATCATACTTTGCCAAAATCCCCATGACCGCCGCCGTCAGTCCCGGCCGGTCCTGTCCCGTAATCCGAATTAAAATCTGCTCCTCTTTCATATCAGCAAATATAGCAAAATAGTACAATTGGGGTCAGACCCCTTTTGTACTATTTTCAAAAAATGATACCATTGGGGTCTGTCCCCTTTGGTACACTTTTGTATCATTTACCTAAAAACAATCACCTTGACAAAATCCTTAACCACCCCGCCGGCTCCATGTTGGGAATCTGAGATCAGGATCAGCGTCCGCCCCCCGTCCGGCACTAAAGGCCCCAGGCACATCCCCTCATAATCAGCAAACCTGCCCGATGCCGGCTTAGTCGTGAAACTGCACATCAGCGTCTTGCTCAAAACTTCCGATGCCCCAACAACAGGTTTCACCACATAAAGATTCACCCTACAAAATGACTTCCTTAACTTCCCCAAAACGCCCCCCTTAGGCACAAACACCTCACGCTCCAAAACGATCAGCCGCCCGTCATCGAGAGCCGTCAGCGCAGGCACCCCAAACACATATGACTCCGCCAAAGCAGCCTCAGCCTCACTCTTCATCGGCCTGTCCATCTGATACAAAAACCTGCCCGCAGGCCGCAAATCGGCCCCGAAACTCTGCAGCCGCAACAGACCGGCATCCAAAGAAGCATCCTCAAGCAACACATCCTCTGTAGTAGTCCAAAACAGCCCCGTGAACTCATTGTAAGTCAGCGCCTCAAAGCCCCTGTTGCTCTTAATCTTGCCCCGAGCCATATCATCGGGAACCGCTAAAAAACGCCCCGTAGGCACCCCGTCCAGCCCATACTCCCTGATAGACTGATCCGCCTCCGCGCTCACAAACAGCGTCCCAGCCCCAAAAGAACCGGCCCTATAAGCCACCCCCTCATTGTCCCTATCGCTAATGTCCGATGAAACCGTCCCCTCAGGAACACTCACCGAAACCTCCTTAACCTTACCGCTTAAATTAACGTCCATGTCCACCAGCACAATCCCGCCGCCACGCCTCTTGTCATCCACCACCGCATACCGCGTCCCGCCCAGATACGTGATGCCCGAATAATCACCGCTCCCCATCTGAGCCGTCACCTTCTTAACATCGGCCTCAATCACAGTCCTGAACCCATAATCACGCTCCTTCAGCTCCGCCCCCTCATCGCCGGGCGGAATGATGAAACATGACGTCAATAACAAACTCCACAACATATGTGTCAGCTTTTCAAATAATCTCCGGATGCCAAAGATGCCGATGCATATCCACGTGCCCGTTGCTCTTGAACTGCACTCCCTCAGCCTCCAATAACGGCCGATGCTCACTCCACCCCGGAGCCGTCCGTCCCTCCTTATTCACCACCCGATGACAGGGCAGCAATTCCGCCCCAGGCATATATCTGAGCGTCCTTCCCACCATCCGTGAATGGCTCGGCCACCCCGCCAAGGCCGCGACATTACCATATGTCGTCACCTTCCCGCGAGGAATCTGGCTAACGATGTTCAGCACCTCCGTCTGAAACACCCGAGCCTCCTCCACCGTCATTCTATCCAAATAATCCTTCATCTCCACAAAATAGTACAATTGGGGTCAGACCCCTTTTGTACTATTTTCAAAAATGATACAAAAGGGGTCTGACCCCAATTGTATCATTTTAGCACCTGTTCTGCAGCATTCTTGGTGTCAACTTTCTCGATGATGCGCTCCAGGATGCCATCCTCAGTAAAGATAAAAGTCCGGCGCAAAGTGCCCAGAACAGTCTTGCCGTACATCTTCTTCTCGCCCCAAGCTCCAAACGCCTGCAGCATCTCCGTAGAGGTATCGGCCAACAGCCTAAACGGCAGCTCATACTTGGCGCGGAAACCCGTGTGCGACTTTGCAGAATCCTTGCTAACCCCCACCACGTTGTACCCCGCAGCCGTCAGCGCTGCGTAATTATCGCGGAACGAGCACGCCTCGGCCGTGCAGCCCGACGTGTTGTCCTTGGGGTAAAAATACACAATCGTCTTGCGGCCATTCCCTATAAAGTCCGATGACCGAACCACCTGACCATCTTGGTCCACCACCTCAAACTGAGGCATCTTATCTCCAACTTTCAGCATAATATCTCAAAAATGATACCATTGGGGTCTGTCCCCTTTGGTACTTTTTTTCAAAAATGATACCAAAGGGGACAGACCCCAATGGTACTATTTATAACGTTTTTCTATCACACTCCAATCCAGGATCTGCCAGAGGGCATCCAGATGGGCGGCTCGGCGGTTCTGATAATCAAGGTAGTAGGCGTGCTCCCAGACATCGAACGTAAGCAACGGCTTGAGACCGTGCACAACTGGGTTAGAAGCGCCCGACTCCTGCGTAATCACGAGTGATCCATCGGCATCACGGGACAGCCACACCCATCCGCTGCCAAACAAACCCACGCCCTTGGCCACGAACTCCGCTTGGAACGCCTCCACGCCGCCCCACTGCTTAACAATCTGAGCCTTGAGAGCGCCATCCGCCAGCGCCTTACCACCCTTGCAGAACTGCGTAAAATAAAGATTATGGTTAAGTATCTGCCCCGCATTATTAAAAACCCCCTGATTGGCCGATACGCCACCAGCCGGATTAGCCTTGCACACAATCTCCTCCAGCGACAAATCCTCAGAAAGCCCGCTTCCAGGCAGCAGCTTATTAAGATTATCCACATAAGCCT
>DBYQ01000088.1 GCA_002310015.1 Bacteroidales bacterium UBA1182 | reverse complement strand
TGCAAAGGTAATGATAAGGATTGAATTATTGCTATCTTCGCAAAAGAAAAATTAAGAGAATGGCAGGGCAGCTTGCAGAGAAAATAATTCTGGGTATTGACCCGGGCACCAACGTGATGGGCTATGGCATTATCAAAGTGGAAGATAGGAAGGCATCCATCGTCACTATGGGCGTAATAGATATGCGTAAGGAGGATGATGTCTATCTCAAACTTGGCCATATTTTCCAGCGCGTGAACGGCATAATAGACGCATATCTGCCCGATGAGATGGCCATTGAGGCGCCTTTCTTTGGCAAGAACGTGCAGTCCATGCTTAAACTGGGCCGTGCGCAGGGCGTTGCCATTGCCGCTGCAATAAACCACAGCGTACCTATCACTGAATATGCTCCGCTCAAGATCAAGATGGCCATTACGGGAAACGGATCAGCCAGCAAGGAGCAGGTGGCCGGGATGCTGCAGCGTATGCTGCATCTTGAAGAGAAGGATATGCCCAAGTTCCTTGATGCTACCGATGCACTGGCCGCCGCATACTGTCACTACCTGCAGATGGGTAGGCCCGATACCGGCAAGAAAGGACCCAAAAGTTGGAAGGAGTTTATCTCAAGCAATCCCTCTAAAGTCTCTAAACGCAAAGCTCCCACGGAGTAATCCCTCGCAGATTATTATTTCTGCGAGAGGTTTTACCGTACAATGACTTTAGCAGTCTTTCCGTCAACGTTAATCAGGTAGATGCCGGGAACAACAGAGGCGGAAACGGAGCGGGTGCCTGAGGCCGTTACGCCACCTGTCACTGATACTATCGTGATTCTGCTCTCATCGGCAGCATTGACGTATATGACGCCCTCTGAAACGCTGATATCGGCATTAATGCTTATGCTTTCAACCGCAGTCTCATTGTCATAAACATAGAGATCTTTTGTGCTGTAGAAGTGATACCATTCATTCTTGTCAGTATCATATTTCTCATTGACAATAAGAATATAATCTGTATTCCCATAGTCATTCTTGAACTCTGAGAGAGTCTCTCTGGATTCCAAAATCCAATCTGATTTCTGCAGATCCCATTTGGATTGTGTGAATATAATTGTTGAGGATGAATTTTCACCTTTGTTTGTTTCAATTACAACATTTATATCATTTACCCAGGTCTTGGACTCTTTATCCCATGCATAGGTGAATTGGGTGATACCGCTGATGGTACTGAACGCGTATATTTCTTTGCTGTAGCCTTGCCAGCACCATTCATCATCATCCCAGTAATAATCAGCATCCATAATCAATAACGGAAGGTCAAGACTTTCTGTATTGCTCAAACCGCGCCAGTCGTTGCGGTCGTAATCCCACATGTAGTATTCACTGTGGAAAACTAAAGATGAGTCGCTATAATTCAGAGTCTTGAAGAGAGGTATCCAGTTGCCGTCTGAATCTGTTGAATCATAGGAGCATTCATAAATAAGAGCGCCAAATTCATCAAATTCAGAATCTGTTCGGACTAAGCCGGTCCATCTCAGGGAGTCAGGATTCCACTCATAAGTTGCAGAATGAATTAAATTGCCGTTTATGTCATGTTCCTCCTCTTTCTTTTCTTTTCCTATCCAACAGCTCAGATCATTATCCCATTGATATGATTCTGACAGGATAACCTCGCCAAGAAGATTCTTTTGTTCAATATTTTTACTCATCGGATACCATTCGTTCGTTTCCTGGTCCATTATTGATTCTACCGATGTTTTGGTAAGTGCGGTGTCATCATAAGTGATTTCCTCCTTGATGCCACTAAGCCACAGGTTTGTATTAGGATTCAGATAAAAGTATGATCCCTTAAGAATTATTCTGTCGGCATCATCTTTTACAATGTTCACAGAGTCATATGTCATCCAGAATAAACTGTCTCGGTCATCAAGTGTGAGGTAATAAGTAAGTATGTTCTTTAAGTCGCCCGACGGATAGTATTCAGCTGTACTTTTTTTGTAATCAAACCAATCTTCCTCTTCAAAAAACCATACGGAAGAGACCTCTGTTACAATATTGTTCTCATATGTGATTTTATCCCGGATTTGTTCCTCCCAGATGCTGTCGGCAAGATTCCAGTTTGAAAAGGAGTATGTATAAATCGGTCTGTTTTCATCGTCGTACTCATAATACGTACTGTCATAGGGCGTATAGACTCCATGGAAGATATCTGAAGATGTTCTCAGGACAGTGAGTTTCTCAATATAGGAACTGTCTCCGTCAACGTGTGTGACATATTTGTATTGGAATGTTTTGCGATCATAAATAGAATCGTTCTCATAAAATTCCCTGAAGATATAGGTTCCATATTCATCATATTTCCACTTTTTTTCCTGTGAAAGATTCCACTCGTTATTGGTGTTGTTAAGGGTATAATGCTTCTCAGAAGTTTTCTTGAAAGTGAGCACCGGATTGTCATAACTATCAGGTACCAGGGCATATTCATACTCTATTATTTCATCTGGAACCCAATTATATACGCCATTTTCATAGCTTTCAACGCTATAGAACAGAATTCTTTTTTCTGGCAGTTCCAGATTGGGATAATCACTCAGTGAAATGCCAAGTTCCTGTTCTGTGTAGTATATATCTGAATATTTATTACTCCGTGATATAAGTGATTCAGGATCAGAGAGTTGCTCCAGGGTTTGAGGCTCTTCGTAGTAGATATTCCATTCGGCTGTCAGGGAGTCGCCGATATAATCAGCGCCTTCCTTATAAACCAGGTAGAAAGTTCCCAAAGCAGTGTCATAAGAATACTTTTCATGGTATATGGTGCTGCCATATTCATTGAATTTTTTCCTGTATTTCTCCTTTCCGATCCAGGTGGAACCTGTAGTGTCGAATTCGAGTCTTTCATAGCAGGAATATCCCTCAGTATCAGTTCCTTGGATAATCTTTTCAGCGGGTTGCCAGTAACTGTTGCCGTCAGGGTTGATGATATAATGTGAAGTTGTGGTTGAAACCAGGCCATCAGGTAGATACTCATATTCAAGTTTCTTATACAGGTCAAGATACATTGAGTCCTGTTCTGTATAATGCGGTGAGTAGAAGACTGTTACAACGAGGCGGCCCTGACCGTCAAATTCTGATTCAACTTTAGCATACTCAATCATATTGCCGGTGTTGTCCAGTTTCTTTTCAATTACATATGCAGGGCTGCCGTTGTAATTGGTGGTGATAGATACCGATATATCATGTCTCTGGCCAGTCTCAGAATCAATATAGTAGATCTCATTCCTGTCTTCATCATCAGTCTGAACCTTTATTTTGTAGAGCGTGGCGTTGAGCGGAATGGTTGTATTCAAAGTTGAATATAAGTTGATGATATTATCCGTATTCTTTTGTGCTGATTCTGTTTTTATGATTGAACCGTTTTCATTATATGTGATAGTCATGGAGCCGTTCTGAATGAAAGGACCGTCGGCTATACTGTACAGGTAATCAATATGTGACAGATACTGATTTCCGTAACGCGGCTGACTGATTCTGGTCCCGCCCGATGACAATGGTACTGTACTCTTGAGAACGACGGATAAGGGTTTTGCACTTGCGCAGGCGGCAGATAATACCAACAGGGTAATCAAAACAGATGAGATCTTTTTCATAAATAGGCAAGTCTTTGACTCTAATGAGTTTTGAGAACACAAAAGTAATACAAATATAATGATAAAGTCATGTTGTTGATAAATAATGTAAAAATTGAAGAGAAGGGCCGGTGGTGAGTCCTATTTATTTGTAACTTTGCACTGCAAAAACTATAAACAATTACAGTCAATTCCTTATGGATCAAAGCAATCCTTTCCTGGTCTTTTGCGGTACAAACACCATGTACCTGGCCAAAGAGATATGCGATTACCTTAAATGCCCCCTGGGCAACATGAATGTGTCTCATTTTGCAGACGGTGAGTTTGCAGTATCGTATGAGGAGTCTATCCGCGGTAAGGATGTGTTCCTGGTACAGTCCACATTCCCGTCATCTGACAATCTGATGGAGCTTCTGCTTATGATTGATGCAGCCAAGCGTGCATCGGCCAAGTCAGTGAATGCCGTTATTCCTTACTTTGGTTGGGCCCGTCAGGACCGTAAGGACAAGCCGCGTGTGTCAATAGGCGCCAAGTTGGTGGCCGATATGCTCAGCACCGCCGGAATAGACCGTCTTATTACTATGGACCTGCATGCAGACCAGATCCAGGGATTCTTTGATGTTCCGGTGGATCATCTGTATGCATCAATGGCTTTCCTGCCTTATATCCAGAGCCTTAAGCTTGATGATCTGGTTATGGCTGCTCCCGATGTAGGCGGCAGTAAGCGTGCCAGCGCATACGCCAAGTTCCTGGATGTGCCTTTGGTGCTCTGCCAGAAGACACGTACAAGAGCCAATGTGGTGGATGATATCCGCATCATAGGTGATGTACAGGGCAAGAATGTGGTTATTGTTGACGATATCGTTGATACCGCAGGTACAATATGCAAGGCTGCCGATGTTATGAAGGAGGCCGGTGCCAAATCCGTACGCGCCATTGCATCACACTGCGTGATGTCAGGTGACGCTCCTGTACGTGTGGACAATTCAGAGTTGGAGGAGATAGTATTTACCAACAGTATTCCTTACCGCAACGCCATCCCTTGCAAGAAACTCAAGCAGGTATCTGTTGCACAGATGTTTGCAGAGACTATCCGCAGGGTCATTTCAAATGAGTCTATCAGCTCGCAATACTTAATCAAATGATAAAGAAATTGTTATTGGCCTTTGTCGCTATGGTCGCTATGGCATCATGCGGCAGTAAAAATTCCTATAAGATAAACGGTCATATTGAAGGTCTTGAGGACGGTACTATGATGACTTTGAACATCATTGACTACAACAGTCTGATGCCACTGGATTCTGCTGTTCTCAAGAACGGGAAGTTCTCTTTCAAGGGTGAGACTGATACTGCGCAGATAGCAGTTATTACTTTTGACATGGATGACAATATAGGAGGATGTGAACTGTATTTGGAGCGTGGCTCCATTGATGTCTTTGTGGATGTTGAGAATGGTGTACAGCGTGTTGAAGGTGCTCCAAACAATGATGCATTCCAGAGTTTTATTGATGACTCAGAACCTCTTAACATTGAGGCTAGTGAGATTGAAGATAAGATCCGCATAACTTTGGCATCACAAGGTGATGCCTCAGACCTTTATAATCAGATGGGGCAACTACAGGAGCGTTTCAAGGCTATGCTGGCAAATGATATTATTAAGAATGCGGGCCTTTATTATGGATACAGGCAATTGATGGATAACTATTCTTTGTTTGAGCCTGAGGAGGTTATGAAGATGCTGGAGGCATTGGCACCCACGTTCGGGAGCGATATTGTATTCGGTCAGCTTACCGCTATGATAAAATCTCAGCTCAGTGTTAGCCTGGGGCATCAGTATCTTGATTTTGAGACCGCCATTCTTGACAAGAGGGGGAGCTATGATACCAAGGCTAAACTTTCAGATTATGTAGGCAAAAACAAGATTACACTGCTTGACTTCTGGGCCAGTTGGTGTACTCCTTGCATGAATGAGGTTCCTAATCTCAAGGCTGCCTATAACAAGTTCAAATCAAAGGGATTTGAGATTGTAAGTGTTTCTGTTGATGATGATACAGAGGCATGGCAGAATGCAATCAAGGCAAATGGTATGAACTGGGTACAGTTGTGGAACGGCGCTGATAATGCTGATTCACCTGCTGCTCAGTATTCAGTTACCGCTATTCCCTGCACATTCCTGATTGACGCCGAGGGTACTATCATCGGACGCAATCTTCGCGGGGATGAGTTGGAGAAGGCTCTGGAAGACTACTTTAAGAATTGAGAATTGAAAATTGAAAATTGAAAATTACACGCACCTGCGTTAATTTCCTTAATAATAAAAAGGCGCTCGAAAAAATTTTTCGAACGCCTTTTATAATTATGTCACTTCGTTCCATGATTTTTGTCGCGATTCGGGATAGCCTAAGCGAGCTCAGTCTCTCCTCTCACTGCTCCAAAATTTTTCAATTTTCAATTTTCAATTTTCAATTCTCAATTCTTTATGGTCGTCGAGAGATCTTTCGCATAAGCTCACTGCGGTTACTGTTGAACTGAAGCGTATTGGCTGCAATGACGTAGTTCTGCGGGTCAACACAGTTGCGGTATGCGTAGAGCAGGAAGTCATAGCGGTTTGAGTCAAACTGGAATGTCTTGGCCATATCGGCTATCTGACGTGATGTAAGCAGGTTTCCGGCTACTATCATATCGGCCAGTTTTTCACGTGAAGAATCAAAGGTCTCATTCTTGAGTGCCTTGACTATGGCGTTCATATCGGAAGTACTGATCTTGCCGTAAGGCTCTCCTTCGCGGTGCCTGATCTCTTCATCTTCTATTACAAACTTCATTATCTTGTCACGGCTTGAGCTGAATTGAAGCGTGGGCAGTACGCGATAGAAGTTGTGGCAGTCTATGCAATTCATGTATGCCTTCTTGAGGAATTTTACTCGGCCGTCATCAAAAGAAAAGTTCTCCGATATGCGTGTTATCTGTGCAACGGTCATGAGTCCGCCGGTGCTGAATACCATATCGGCCATCTTGAGACGGTCTGAATCAAAACGCTCGTGTTCAAAGGCCCTGATCACCTCGTTGTCAACCACCTTGACCGGAACGGGGCGGGGCGCGGGAGCTATGACAGGTTCGCGTTGCGGACGACGCGGCTCCTCTCTGCGTGCCTGACGTTCATCCCTGCGTTCTGTGCGTGCTTTCCTGACTACTCTGGACTGTGCCTGAATACTCTCTGTGCTAAGCAGAAGGACTGCAACTGCTATGCAAATCATCATTGTAATCCGTTTCATAGTTGTTGTGTTTAAGTGGTTGTTCTATTATTAAGATGCACAAAAACGTGAAATGTTAATTCAGGATTAAATTTTCAATTCTCAATTTTCAATTCTCCGCTCGGCCCGAAGGGACGCTTTTACAAAGCGTAGCGACTAAAAGAATTTTCAATTATTTATTTACGACTTCACGCTCAAAGAAGTCCAGGAAGAAGGGCCAGTTGGGGCCGGCTTCATGTCCGCCGTGGTGCTGGCGATAGGTGAGGCGGCCATCCATCAGGCCGTTGTCCATGCCGGGGAACAGGTCAGTGCCTACACCCTTGTAGCCAAACAGTTCATATACAGGTGATGCCTTTGAGGCCGATATGAACGAGCCAACCACATCCTGCCACTTGTCACCGTTCCAGCTGCCTGTGGAGATGAAGCATGCGCGCGGGGCGCAGAGGGCAATGAGTTCATGCTGGTCAACGGGCAGGTCATTCTCAGTAAGCGGGTCTGTGCCGTATTTGATAAGGTTACCGCATACCCAGTGGTACTCCTCATTTGAAACTATGTTTCCGATGCTCTCGCCACAGTCTCTGCGCCATCCTGCGGCGCCGGCCTTACCTGATGATGCAATGAATCCTGCGGCGATGCGCTCCTCAAAAGCCATAGCCACGAGTGATGCCTTGCCGTAGCGTGATACGCCCTCAATGGCGCACTTGGTGGCATCGAAAGTCTTGTCAGTCTCAAAGTAGTCTATCAGGCGTGAAAGGCCCCATCCCCATGCGCGGAGTGAACCCCAGTCTGTGGGCTGGCGGAACTCACCCTTGTTGCAGAGTCCTATGATACCGTTGGTAAGTCCTGAGCCTGCATCGGCCTGGATGGATGATGGGTTGATGGTGGCAGCGGCCCAACCGCGCTCTATCACCATCTGCTGCCATGATGTGCTGCCGGCGCGGACACGGGTGGGATCACCGCCTCCGAATCCGAACTCTATGATTACAGGCAGGTTCTGCTTGCCCTCAGGATAAACCACATTGGCCTGTATCTCAACGGTGATTGCGGGATAACTGGAGTTATCGACCACACCTTTGAGCATGCGTACTACTACGGGCGTTCCGGCAAAATCCTTTTTCTCCTCACTGGTTACCTCCCATTTTACACCTGGGACGTTATCAGGAATGCGGCCATAGACATTGTCTTCAAAGAGTTTTACAATCTCCGGGCGACGCACCTTGGTCCACATCTTGGCATTCTTGACCTTCTTGCCACTCTCGGTTACCAATGGATCGGGGTAGAAGGGGTAGGGGTTGGCTATGAGTTCGTCATAGTTGGGGTGTTTGCTCTCATCCTGGCTGTTGGGCTGGCGGCCTTCACGGGGCTGGTCAACACCTACTTTTGCCAGCATATCGGCATAATCGGCCGCCGCAATCTTACGCAGACTGTCCTGACTGGCGCGGTTACCGCCTCCAAACATCATAAACTGGGCATTCGCAGAGAGAGGAATGCACATCATAAGGGTTACTCCAAGAACAAACTTAATGACTTTCATAGTGTGTAATTATTTTGGGGTATAAAGATAATGCATGCTAAGGGTAGAAACAAAAAAGGTCACCAAAAATGATGACCTTTCCTGATTATACTAGGGTATGTTTATTCATTCGGAGAGTTGTACTCGGCGTTAAGACCGTCAAGAATCTGGGCGGTAATGTTCATTACATCATCAGCATACAGAATGCTTGAACGTGTTATGATAAGGTTGTAACCATGCTTCTTGTTGTACTCCTTGACGAACTTGTCAATGGCCTCACCAACCTTCTGTGAATTGGCGTTATTCTGGTCTTCAAGCTCAGCTGCGTATTTGTTACCTTTTTCAATATAAGCCTGTCTCTTTCTTTCAAGTCTGTTCTGCTCCTGCTGTACGCGTTCTGCTGATGAATAGACATTGTTTCTGACCTTATTGTTGAAATCATCAATGTCTTTCTGGAGGCTCTTCTCATCTTCTGCCAGGCTGAGACGGAAGTTCTCCTGCTTGCGGATAAGCTCTTCAGTAAGATCCTGATAGAAAGCGTAGTTTGCTAAAAGTGAATCAATATCAACGAAGGCAATCTTAAGACCGGATACAGCTACAGGGGCTTGCTCCTGCGGAACTACATTGGTGGTTTCTGCCTGCTGTTTGCACTGGTTGAAAGCAAATACGGTGATTGCAGACAGAACAATTGTTGAAACGGACTTGATATTCATATAGTTGTTTTTTATTTACTCTTTTCACTTACGGCCATAGGATTGCTCTTCTGTGCCTGCTTGTCTTGTGACTCAACGCATCCGATGTGACGTTTTCTCATTGCTGGGTTGCTCCCTACGTGTATGTTGGGGAACTTACCGTTCTTCTTTATCAGGATACTGACTGATAGCAGTATTACTGCAATAAGAAGCAGAATTGTAACTGTCAGAAACGTTTTCCACATACGCGGCGCGAAGTTAGGGATTTTAGTTGAAATAATTCAAAGAATGCTGTATTTTTGGAGTTGTTAAGAATTCAACTGAAAATACGATATGGAAAAGACAGACTGGTCTAAAAGGGTGATGGATTTCTTCCTGGAGATATGCCGCATTCCGCGTCCCTCCGGAAGTGAGGAGAAAATGGGTGAGTATCTGATGTCATTTGCTGCTGCACGCGGGCTTGCGGCACGGAAGGATGAGGTGGGGAATGTCCTGATTTCCAAACCCGCCGCTCCCGGTTTTGAGGGTAGGCAGACCGTAATCCTGCAGGCGCATCAGGATATGGTATGTGAGAAGGATGCCACTCTTGACCACGATTTCATGACCCAGCCTATTGAGACATACGTTGAGGACGGCTGGCTCAAGGCACGCGGTACTACCCTTGGGGCCGATGACGGTATGGGTATAGCTATGGCGTTGGCAATCTTGGACAGTAAGGAGATTGAGCACGGACCGGTGGAGTGCCTGTTTACCGTATCTGAGGAGACTGGCCTGACAGGTGCTACATGCCTTAAGCCTGGTATGATGAACGGCAAGAAGCTCATCAATCTGGACTCGGAGGATGAGGGTCAGATATATATAGGTTGTGCCGGTGGAATGAACTCCATGATAGAGTTTGAGTATAAGAGCGAGCCTGTGCCTGCAGGATATCTGTTCATGCGCGTGGGTGTGGATAAGTTCCATGGCGGTCATTCAGGTGATGACATTGAGAAAGGTTTTGCCAATGCCAACAAGATCTTGGCGCGTTTCCTTAATGCTGCTCAGGATAAGTACGATATGCGTCTCTGCTCAATAAGCGGCGGAAATCTGCACAATGCCATTCCTCGTGATGCTACGGCTGTGATTGCCGTTCCTTTTGCTGACCGCGAGAAGATTAGGGTTGAATTCAACGTGTTTGCATCGGAAGTACAGGATGAATACCACGTTACTGAGCGTGAGGCCAAATTCTTCATGGAATCTACCGATGCCGTGGCTGAATGCATTGAGCCTGCTGTAGCGCGTAACATAATACGCTCTGTGTTTGCCGTGTTCAATGGCGTATATGCCATGAGTATGGACGTTCCGGGGCTGGTTGAGACCAGTTCAAACCTGGCCCGTATCCGCACAGAACAGGGTAAGGTGACCATGGTGGCAAGCCAGAGAAGTTCAGTGGAATCAGCCAAATATGCCGTGCAGGCTACCGTGGCGGCATGTTTCCGCATGGCTGGAGCCAAGGTGGAGCAGAGTGACGGCTATCCCGGCTGGACACCTAACCCGAAATCGGAGTTGCTGGATATTGCAGTACGCGCGTACAAGGAACTGTTCGGGCGTGATCCTCAGGTTAAGGCCATTCATGCCGGCTTGGAGTGCGGTCTGTTCCTGGATGCATATCCTGATCTGGATATGATCTCCATCGGCCCCACACTGCGTGGAGTACACTCTCCCTCGGAGCGTCTGGAGCTGGCCACGGTCCCGATGGTGTTTGACCACCTCCTGGCCATCCTCCGCAACATCCCTAAATAAAAAGAGTACCAAAGGGGACAGACTCCAATGGTACCTTTTTTCGAAAATGGTACCATTGGGGTCTGTCCCCTTTGGTACTCTTTTGTGCATTAGTTGCGGATGAGGCCGGTGCGATAGGCTTGAAGCAGGGCTTTCAGGTCCTCTACGCGGGCCATGATGCGCTTGCCTTTATCGGTATCACGCACAAGAATCTGTTGATCTGTGTATTCTACAACCTGTGTGGAGGCTATCACGTCCATGCCCTGCGCAATGGACTGTTGGATTGACTCAAACGGATGGTGGCGCACCAGGCGCATGCCGTGCGAGTTGTAGATAAGGGTGTAGCCTGCTATTCCGGTCTGCTCATGATAAACCTTTGAGAATCCGCCGTCAATGACCAGCAGACGGCCATCGGCCTTGATGGGACTCTCTCCGCTGGCTGCCTTAACGGGAATGTGTCCGTTAATGATGTGGGCGTGCTCCATATCGGTTATGCCGAACTCCTGCAATATCATCTCGCATATGTCACGGCGGTTCTTGAGGCGATAGTAGTTTCCTTTTTCTTCAACGTGCGTGTTGGCATCGGCTATGAAATAACGCTCAAACGTGGCCATGCTCTTCTTGTCAAATGGAGGCGATACGGGGCCGCACCAGAGATACCAGAACAGGTCCTTGCCGTACTCCTTGAGTTCATCATTATCAGTTGAGAAATAGGCGGTGCGGACCATCTTTTCAAGCATGTCAAAGAGCTCGCGGCCCTTGTATTCAACGCCTTGAATCTTCAACGATGCAAACGTGCCGTCCTCATTCAAGGGTACGCTGCCGTGGTAGAGCAGGTTGTTGTTGTGAACCAGATAGAGCGAACCGTGCGCAAAGAGGCACTCCATGTGGCGCGCCAAGGCCTTGCTGTTGGTAAAACTGTGCACCAAGCGGTCTATCACGTTCTGCTCAGCGGGCGTGAGCTTATAGGGGTCATTGGGGTCAACGGTGGGCAGATTGGTGTCGCGCAGTTTGTACTCCTGCCCGTTGCACATAACGGTTCCATTCTTGAAGTCAATCTTGTCAAGTAAAAGCCGATGATCCATCTTGAACTCCGGATGACGCGCAATAACCTTTGCCTCAATCTTGAACTGTATAACGGCTATCGCCTTGTGCATCTGTGACAGAAGACGGGTCTGCGGCATGTCATCGGCCGGGGTCTGGTTTGACTTGACGGGCCTGAAGAGTGCGCAGTTATCATTGGCGTAGGTCTCCATTGCAAATGTGGCAAGAGGCAGCAGGTTGATGCCGTAACCGTCCTCAAGCGTGCTCATATCGGCATATTTGAGGCTGTTGCGTATCACGTTGGCCACGCAGGCGGCGCTTCCGCTGGCGGCCCCCATCCAGACTACATCGTGATTGCCCCACTGAATGTCAAAGTCGCGATAGTTGCAAAGCATATCCATAATGCGGTGAGCGCCGGGGCCGCGGTCATATATATCGCCTATGATATGGAGTTGGTCGATGACCAGGTCGCGGGTGACATCGGCAATGGCTATGATAAAATGACTTGCACGGCCGGTTGAGACTATAGTATCTATAATGGCTTTCAAGTAATTATGCTTGGACAGGAATGTGCCGCGTGTCTCATGCATCAGCTCCTCAATGATGTAAGCGTAATCCTTGGGCAGGGCCTTGCGCACTTTGGAGCGCGTGTAGCGTGATGATACGCGGGTGAGCACTGCAATCATCTGCATGAGAGCCACCTTGTACCACTCGTCAAGATTCTCATTCTCAGCCTTTAACGCACGTAGCTTAGCCTCAGGATAACTGATCAGGGCGCTCAGGGTACGCTTATCGTCCACGCTCAGTTCATCTCCGAACACAGCGTCAATCTTCTGCTGTATTACGCCCGATGCAGAGCGCAGCACGTAATCAAACGCATCGTACTCACCGTGGATATCGGTCACAAAATGCTCCGTTCCCTTAGGCAGGTTCAAGATAGCCTCAAGGTTTATTATTTCAGTCGATGCAGCCGCGATAGAGGGGAAACTCTTGGCCAGCAACTGCAGATATTCTATGCTACGCTCCATAGTCTTGAATTTGGGTTATTGCAAATGTAGTGTTTTTAATAGAATGAAGTTAAATAACCGCCAAAAGTTGCATATTTATTAAACTTATTGTTTCTTTGCATCGGAAGAAACAATAATGACACCACTGGTTGATATAAAGAAACTCCGCAGGACAAGACGTATGACCCAATCTCAATTGGGGCAGTTGTGCGGTATGAGCAAATCCCAAATTTCAAGAATGGAGAATGGAACATTGGGAAGCCCTGAGACTATATCAAGGGTTTTAAATGCGTTAGATTATGAGGTCAAACTGGAAATTGTTGATCGTCGTAGTATTATGCCATTAAAAACAGATACTGTTCTTGACACTCTTAAGCAATACAAAGAGCAAAATTCAGAGAAATATGGCATCACAAAACTAGGATTATTCGGTAGTTATGCCCGTGGAGAACAGACACCTAATAGTGACATCGACATTTGCGTAGATATTGATCCACCATCCTTGTTAAAGCTTGGAGGAATATATTCTGACCTTCATGAATTGTTCAATAAAGAAATAGACGTAGTATCTCTAACCGGTACACATAAAGAAGAATTCATTAGAGAATTAAATAAAGACGTAATCTATGTTTGAAAACAAAAACCGGATTAAATCTTACCTTGAAACTATCATTCAAGAAACAGAGCTAATTCCAGAAATGTCAAAAACCATTGAAAAGCCAAATGATTTTCTTACTGACATAACCGGTATGACCATCTTTAGGGCTTGTGGAATGAGTTTGCAGTATGTCACTGAGACCTGTATCAAAATCAGGAATCTAACGAAGATGGAACTCTTTGAGCAATATCCTGCTGTTCCATGGAAGGAGATATTTGGCTTAAGAAACTTTATCTCTCATGCTTATGGAGATGTTAAAGAGAAAGACATTTTCGACACTATCAAGAGAGATATACCCGCTCTCAACTCTACAGCAAAACAGATGCTTGAAGATTTGAAAGCGGGTAAGCTAGACTTATATATAGAATAATCAGCGGAAAAAATTGAAATTGGATTCCCTTTGGGGCATCATCTCGCTGGGGTTAGTACCAACTGAGTTTGGTGCCTTCAAAATCATTTTGATCTTTTTTGAATGTTACTTCGGTCCAGGCCCAGGGAGTCATTCCGTCTGTAAGATAGAAGTCGATATGCACTTTACCGTTGCGGTTGACTATTCCCGGATCAACGGTAAAGATATGGGCGGTAATATTATTGGCAAAACGGTATCCGTCAGTCGTGGCGGTCAATGTGCTGTCAATCTTGACTATGGTGGTGGTTATCTTGAGCGAATCACCTTGGGCAATACCTGTAAAGAATGTTTCAACTGCAATGGTATCATTGATGGTTACAATCCTTTCTCTATTGTCCGATGGTGTACTTTGATAGTTCTCGTAATTGGAGATGACGCTGCCTACATATTTGTGGGCCCATAGTTCGGACATTCCTATCAGTGAATCATCAAGGTCCCAATCAATACCTTTGCAGGATATGAATCCAGTGGATATTGCAGTGATACAACAGATTAAAGCAAATATATTCTTTTTCATACCAATCATCAGAATGTGTATCCTAAACTCAATCTTACTCCGGGTATAAGAATCAATCCGCCCAGGCTGTATTCAGATCCTTCTCCCATCTCTGCCAGGAAACAGAATCCTCTAGAGGATTGGAATCTTAAACCGAGAAATGTAACCTGTGCAGTAACAGGTTTTTCCTTTAAGTAAAGGTTATACTCCCAATAAAGTGATTTGTCTTCATACAAAGGAGCTCCAATCATAGCCTGTGCATACATCATGAAGTGTTCTTTGCTTACAATATGAAATCGGAAGCCAACCAAGAGATTCAGTTTATAAGCTTTTTCTCTGTAAAGGCTTTTGTTTGTCAGATAATCAATTTTTTCAAAACCAGCTGTATTCAATCCTAAATAAGCCAAAACCGATAGTTTTTTTGTAAAGCCGTGGTCAGGTAGCTTATATGCAGCCTGGAATGAAAAACCGGGATAATAGATTGACTTGTAAGCATAACTGTCCATGTTTGACAATGAGTGTTGTTCATAGTCATCGGCATAATTAAATAATTTACCCGAGAAAGGCGCTCTATACCTTTCCCATGTATGATAACCGGGAGTGGAGACTCCTGCGCTTATTTCAAGCCTTTGCTGTGCATTGACCCATAAAGGAATTGATACAACAAAGGAAAATGCAATTATTGTTCTGAGCGGTTTCTTCATATCAATACCAGACTTTATGGGTTTCGCTTTTTTTGTAGTATTTGGTGTAACTGTAATATGTTTTTTCCTCATCAGACTTATTATACCAGATCTCGGACCATGCCCAAGGTACAGTTTGTCCCGTTTCATAGAAATCTACATGGAATACGCCTTTATAATTGATTATTCCCGAATCTGCAGTAAACAGGTGCGCCCAGAACTTGTCGGCGTAAATGTAACCATCGGTGGTAACGAATATAGAGTCTTTTATCTGAAGTAAACCGGATGAAACATTTACAGAATCTCCGTTTCGGCTATAACGGTATGCAAAGTCTATAGATAATGTATCCTTGAGGACCGATGAAAGGACTGTCTGTTTGTCAGAATAACGGTTCAATGTATATAAACTGTCAACCGCATAACTTAATGCGTCATCAACATATCGGCATGACCAATTATATGTCAGGTCTTTGAGATCCTCGGCGGGGTCCCATTCCTGAGTCCTGCAGCTTGTTATAAGCGTTGTTGCAAGTAGTGCAAACTTTATGTGTGATATAACTTTTCTCATAATCAGAACCTGTAACTGACGCCAGCCCTTATTCCAGGTAAAAAGAAAATCATACTACCTAGAGCATATTCGGAACCGTAACCTAACTCTGTCATTATGCCAAGGTGGCTGCTCCTGCGACCGATTTTGACCCTTAATCCCAAAAACGTGAGCTGATAAACTAACTCATTACTGCTTTGGCTATGGGTACAGCCTGTTACGGTCCAATAATCACTGCCGTTCCTGAAGTCGATGCCCACCATGGCCTGTGAGTACATGGTCAAATGTGATTTTTCCATTATCCGGAACCTTACTCCCAGCAGAGCATCGGTTTTAATGGCCTTCTGCTTGCCGTAACTTCCGTTTATAATGCTTTTGGGTTCATAATCAGCAAAATGGAAGCCTGTCATGCCTACCAAAGACCAGCGACGTAGCATACCATTGTCGGAAAGCCGGTATGCCATCTCGACCGACACGCTAGGGTACACCTTGGAGTCGTATGATTCTTCCTTAAGGCTGTTGAGCATACCGTCACTCCCTTTGGAATCGTTATCGGAAGTGTTGAAATCATAATCGGTCAGCATATAGGTTCCGGCAGTGGATATGGCGGCATTGATTTCAATCCTGCCATCCTGTGCATGCACCATATACGGAATGATTAGTGCAAACATGGAAATCGCAATATGTCTTTTGATAAATGACATAAAAAGCATTATTTCACAAATGTATGTTGTTATATGAACAATATCAACAATTGCTGTTTTTTTTTAAGTGACGGATTTAGTTTTGCCAAAGTGTCCCACACCAATACGTGTTAGAACGTGTTCTCGCTGGGGTGAGTGTGGGACACTGGCTCGAGATGAGGGGATTTAACACAACGAACCCCGCTACACGGGTTGTGAGCGGGGTTGGTGTGGGACACTTTGGCGAGGACTAGAGAACTCCCTTTGAAGAAGGGAGACTATAGTTCCAGATGTCGCGGCGCACGGCTTGTTTCAATGCGCGGGCAAAAGCCTTGAAGATGGCCTCAATCTTGTGGTGCTCGTTGTCACCGCGGGCCTGTACGTTCAGGTTCATGGCGGCGGCATCAGAGAGTGACTTGAAGAAGTGCAGGAACATCTCAGTGGGCATCTCGCCAACCTTTTCGCGTTTAAACTCTGCATCCCATACCAGCCAGCTGCGGCCTCCAAAGTCAAGCACTACCTGAGCCATGCAGTCATCCATGGGCAGGGCGTAACCGTAACGCTCAATGCCGCGCTTGCTGCCTAAGGCCTTGCGGATGCACTCTCCCAGCACGATGCCGGTATCCTCAATGGTGTGGTGCTCGTCAACGTAGAGGTCACCTTTTACCTTGATGGTCAGGTCCATACCTCCGTGACGGCCTATCTGCTCCAGCATGTGGTCAAAGAATCCAAGACCGGTGCTGATATCGCACTTGCCTGAGCCGTCAACGTTCAGTTCCACCAGTATGTCAGTCTCCTTTGTGGCACGATGGGCCGATGCACGACGCTCGCCGGCAAAGATGAACTCAGCCACCTTCCACCAGTCGAGGCTGGCAAATGCGCATGTGGGCTTGAGGTCATCGGGCAGGGAGTCTGCGCTCTCCTGCAGAAGGATGGCGCGGCAGCCCAGGTTGCGGGCCAATTCCACATCAGTGGTGCGGTCACCTATCACATAGCTGGCGCTGAGGTCATATTCATCGGTCATATATTTGCCGAACATACCGGTGCCGGGCTTGCGGGTGGGTGCGTTGTCCTGCGGGAAGTGACGGTCAATGAGCAGGTCATCAAATTCCACGCCTTCACCCTTAAGTGTATTCAGGATAAAGTTCTGGGTGGGGTAGAAGTCCTTTTCCGGGTATGAGGGGGTGCCCAAGCCATCCTGGTTGCTGGCCATAACGAACTCAAAGTCTGTGTGCTCCCTGAGGAATGACAGGCTCTTGAAAACTCCCGGTACAAACTCCAGCTTGTCAAAGCTGTCAAGCTGCTCATCGGACGGTTCAACTACTATTGTTCCGTCGCGGTCTATGAATAGGACTCTCTTGCTCATTTTTTAGGTTGGTTTGGGCTACCAAAGTTATTGATAATTTTTCAGTGCGTCAAGCAGGGCGTTGTTTTCAGGGACTGTGCCGATGGTTACGCGCAGGGAGTTGCCGCAGAGGGCTATCTTGCTGCGGTTGCGGACTATTATTCCGCAGTCAACAAGGTAGTTGTAGGTGGCGGCGGCATCCTTTACGCGTGCCAGGAAGAAGTTGGCGTCAGAAGGATAGACCTTGATGGTGCAATCCAGCTTGGCAAACTCAACCATTATGCGGGTGCGTTCTTTCAGGATGGAGTCAACCCAGTTCTTTACGCGGTCATACTGCATTATCTCCTCCATGGCGCGCTGCTGAGTGAGAAGGTTCACGTTGTAAGGGTACTTGACCTTATTCATGATACCTATAATCTCAGGCTGCGCGAATGCCATTCCCAGACGGATTCCGGCCATTCCCCAAGCCTTGGAGAATGTCTGGAGCACAATCAGGTTGGGGCGGGACTCCAACTGCTGCAGGAATGAAGGCACACCTGCAAAGTCTATGTAAGCCTCATCAACAATCACTATTCCGTC
>DBYQ01000023.1 GCA_002310015.1 Bacteroidales bacterium UBA1182 | reverse complement strand
TATCACTGGCACAAACTTAGAGTCCCTATTGTGTACCTTTGCAGCATGGAAAGAACACTTGTAATATTGAAACCCTGCACTATTCAGCGTGGGCTTATAGGTGAGGTGATATCACGGTTTGAAAAACGCGGTCTCAAGCTTGTGGCCATGAAAATGGTTCAGCTGGACTCTGAAATACTGCGCAAGCACTATGCGCATATGGTGGAGAAACCTTTCTACCCGATAATAGAGAAGTCTATGATGGCTGCCCCGGTGGTGCTTTGCTGCTGGGAGGGCATTGATGCCGTAAGCGTGGTCCGTGAAATGGCTGGCGCCACCAATGGCCGCAAGGCTCTGCCCGGCACGGTACGCGGTGACCTGTGCGTAAGCCATCAGGAGAACATAATCCATGCTTCCGATTCACTGGAGACAGCAAAAGCGGAGCTGGAGCGCTTCTTCATCCCAGAGGATTACTGCGACTACCAATCTCCGCTTTTCGACTATCTCTATGCTCAGGACGAACTGTAAAAAAGACTCAGAAGTTGACACAGGGAACTGACACTATTGTGTCATGATGTCACTGCGCAGGTGATATTTGATAATCAAACCGTTTGTGTCATCATTCACGGTTCTTAGGATTCTTCTTGATTCTTCATCAAGCAGACTCTCTTCATATAAACGGTTTAAATAGGTGTAATCATTCTCAAAAGAATAGATACAGGTGTCATCCATGTAATTAAGTCTCATAATCCACTTGCCATTTAAGAACTTGTTGTTAATCAACCTCTGATGACCATCCTTGAGTGAATAGAAAGAAAGGCGGTATGTCCCGTCATCAAGATCGTCAAACTGTTCAATATAGCCAAACCTGGTTAAAATGAAACTGTTGTTGAGCAGGGTCTCCTGGGCTATCACATACTCTCTCGGGTGACTGTCCAAATAGTCGGTGATCCTTTCATCATCCCCAACGTCTGCAGGTGAGAAAGAGTATTCATTACCCACATCATAACGGAAACGTGCTGTTACGGTGCAATCATCCGGATTCAGGGTATAGTAGGAATAACCGTTATCGGGAAGCCGATACAATACCATTTCATCATTAGAAATGTATGGACGTATAGTTCCAAACCTGTATCCGCGCTTTTTTATTCCCGGCAAACAACATGAACCAACGGTCTTACCTTGAGTTTTGGAGTAGAACTGCCAAACGATGGTATCATGTGTTATTGATGATAATGCCAAAAGATTCTGATCAAACAGGCAGAAATCACGAAAGAAAGAATAATAGCCCAGATTCTGATATGAGTCCTTTAGATTCAAATTGGGGTCATACACAACAATCTTCCCATCATGATTCATTATATATACATTCCCATCATGAACAGTGTAGTCATTAATGCTGAAGTATTCGTTTCCCGCACGCCCGCGTCTGCTCAGGGTGTTGTACATGAACTTACCATTGCCATCGAATGCAAATATAGCGTGTTGGTCCCTTAAATAGAAGTTCCCTCCATCAACCTCTAACCCCATCGGGTTAACCAAATATGAATCGGTGTCTCCCTCCAATTCTATGATTTCTATTTTTGAGATGATGTCACTCATTGACAGGGTTTCATACTTGTCAAAGTCAATGGGTATGATTTCAGGATCACCATTGGCTGAATGGTGATTTGAACACGAGCACAGGATCACAAATCCGATGAAAGGCAGCAAAGCTCTTATGTACTTCCTCATATTTTCAATAGAGTGGGTAAATGTAACAGTATTCGTTGCCAAGATAGTAAAAAAAAGTACAATTGGGGTCTGTCCCCAATTGTACTTTTTTTATCTGACGTTCATGTAGAAAACAGATTTAGTGGAGTATTTCCCGGACAGAAGGTCTCTCATCCGCTGCGCGTTCTCCGGTGAGAACTTTATTATTACTTCGTTGCGGAGGCCATCAAAGAGGTCCTTTACGGCCGATTCCAGATTATCGGGTGTAACAACGATGCTTTCATCAGGGATGCCGGTCTGCATATTAATGCAGATGTATGCTCCGTTCTTTGATACGGATTCCCATGCTGCCTTTACCTGGGATTCCAGTTCGTTTCTCATTTCATTGGCCCACTCGTTCAGTTTAGCCTGTCTCTCCTGATATATCTGCTGCTGCTCTTGTCTGGCTCGGGTTATCTCCTGCTCATAACTGGCACGCATGCTCTCTGAAAGGTCATCATGCTGTTTTGCATTTGCATAATCCTCAGTCTTTTTCAGTATCTCGTTTTCCATAGCCTGCAACTCCTCCTGATACTTAACGGTTATGGTCTGAGCCTCTTTCTGTGCAGACCTGTACGCTTCAATGAAAGCCCTTACCTCCGGTGTGTTCAATGAACCCAGCTCCTCATTGCTGTTGGCAACAGACATCAGGAGTGATGCCGCATTATCACCTTCGGCCTCATTTTTTGCATCATAGAGGTAAATCCATTCCGGAGTAGAACGCCTCCTGTTGCTACCAAAGCTGATAGGAACAGAGTACTTGACGCGTACCGGTTTTCCTTGTTGCATACCGGGATCCCAATTCGGCATGAGGCTTATGACCCTGAGAGCTTCAGCATCAAGTAACGGATGAACAGACTTGACAACCTCAGGCTCTATGATTGCTCCGTCCTTGTCAATTACAAATGAGACGATGACTCTTCCCTCAATAGAGCTGTCCCTGCATTCTGCCGGATAATTGATATTGCTGCTCAGGAACTGCAGCAATGCAGCTGTACCGCCAGGGAACTCGGGCTGCTTTTCAATAACCATCGCCGCTTCATCCTCATTTTCTGTGATAAGCTTTCTAATGCTTATCGGGCCATTGGCGATAGGTCTCTGAGCCTCGGCATATTCCGGATGTGAGATTATAAGAACATCATTGGGATCTACAATCTTCATGCTAAAGTTGCCTTCAATATCAGTGACAGCATGGGCAACGATACGGTTTTTTGCATCCTTCTCATATACATTGACCATCGGTATGGTTATGCCGGTTTCAGCGTTTGCTACCAATCCGTGTATCACATCGCCGGCTTTTAAAGTCTGGGCTACTACCATAGATTGCGATTCACTGTCTTGATCTGCCGATTCAATAGCAGGAGGAGTGACATTACTCTGGATTTGATTACTCTTAAGTGTGATTGTCAAATCAGATGAGGGAGTCTCAAAACTGACCTTTACAGGGACGTAACCTTGTTTGGAAACCGTAACAAGTTCTCCTTTACTGGTAGAATAAGCAAACTCTCCGTTTCTGTCAGAACTGCATTTGGCAAGTGCGGCAAGCCCGGAGGCATCGGGTATCACAATGAAATCAACTGATGCAATCGGATTGCCTTTTTCATCAACCACCTTTCCGCTTACCTGGAAAGTGGTGTTATCAACAGTCTCTTTCTCATCCGTTTCACCGGATGCAGAGACGTTCAATACATTGTCTGTATTTACGGCCTTTTCTGTACGCGCAAACAGGACAGATGTAATTCCCAGCATGGGAATCAGGAGCAGAAGCCACATGAGGCGTCTTTTCCTGGTTTGGTTTTTGTTCAACATAATAATTCTCTTTTTAATATTAAGGTTAAAGGAACTGGCCAGTGCATAGGCCTCTGCACCGACGGTTCTCATTATCAACAGTTTCTGATAATCTCCGTTGCGTATGCCGTAACGGTTTATCACTTCATTGTCAGCTTCATATTCATGGACTATCTTTATCTCCTGCAGTACAAGCCAGCATACCGGATTCACTATAGTGCATGCCAACAGGAACACCAGGTCAACAGAATGCAGCAGTCTCACATGTGAGAACTCATGCCTCAGGCTTGCCCGGCGTGCAAATCCGTTCTCCGTATCGGAGATGACGATGTAGTTCATCCAGCTGAACGGGCCGAAATCCTCATCGTGCGTGACCAGCCATACCGTACGGCTTATGCGGCGGCGGGGTTTGCCGCGCAGGAACCGTCTTGCCCTGATGATACTGCGTGACCAGCCCACCAGGAGCATCAGTACATAAGCAGAATACATGCATACCAGTATCACTGCCCACATACTGTGCCCTTCAGGCTTTGAAGTCACTACCGCCATCATCTGTGGATTACCTATCAGGATAAAGGTTTCAGACAACTCCTGGGCGAACTCCATCTGTTCAATTGCCATTTCGCCCACCACGGGAGTCTTTTCTGGGATAGTAATGTGCAAAAGGGGGAGAAGAGCTGAGAGCACTGTTGCTCCCAACAGGTAAAACCGGTTGAAGCGATTGAACGTGGTTCCGCTGAATACCGCCTTATAGATGGTAAGCAGGACTATAAGGGCAAATGCCCATTCCATTATGTAAAGGACTATGCTACCCATGATTGTTTATTTTGCGTTTTCTGCCATACGGATAAGTTCTTCCTAAAATCCGCAACTATCATCCAATACACGATTAAGGGTAGATTTATGAGTCGTTAGTAGCAGCTTTCAGTAAAAAGCAACAGCACAACATCAATATGTAGCCACCATCCCCTTACCCCACGATGCGACTTGAGGTAATACGCA
>DBYQ01000085.1 GCA_002310015.1 Bacteroidales bacterium UBA1182 | reverse complement strand
AGACACACTTTTTGGAACACTATCCCTTTCAGGCGGGTTAGGGCTTCGCCCTAATGTAAATTGTTTATTAAACGCAGAAAAACGAGTTAAATAACCTTTTTTATTTCGCTCCGCGAAAAGGCCGCCTTCCAGGCGGGTTAGGGCTTCGCTCTAATGTGAATTGTTTATTAAACGCAGAAAACGAGTTCGGTAAACCTTTATTTTGTATTTTTGCATAAGTATGGAGAAGAAATCCAAGATAGAGATGGAGGTGGGCGAGATACTGAACAGGTTGCCGTCAGATTTCGCACTTGTGACGTTGCTCCGCGAGAAGGGCGGGACACGCTGCCTGCCGGTGCTTGTGGGGCCGCTTGAGGCACAGGCCATAGCCATAAGCCTGTATCATCACAAGATGCCTCGTCCTGGTATTTATGACCTTTACCTTAAGACACTTAAATCATTTGACGGATCCCTTGTAGAGGTTGACATATACAGGATTAAGGGTGGAATTTTCTACTCACATATTTATATAGAGCGTGACGGAAACATTACATACGTTGACAGTCGTACATCGGATGCGCTTGCTCTTGCGGTTCGCACGGGTGTACCCGTATATATAGAGGAGGAACTGCTGGAACGTAACTGTGTGCGCTTGGAGTCAAACGGTGCATACTCACTCCCTATTGCGACAGCCAGCACCAAGGTGCTTAAGGAGGCTATGGCGCAGGCGGTTGCCAATGAGAACTATGAGTTTGCGGCAAGGCTGAGGGATGAGATTAACAGCCGCAGCCATAGTGATGAAACGGATTCTGACCTTATCTGAACCATTATGTGGTTATTCTACTGTCCTGACATAAAGAGTGATATGGGACTGCCTCAGGAGGAGGCGGGACACTGCCTGCGTGTGCTGCGCATGAAAGAGGGTGACAGCCTGCGCATTACTGATGGAAAAGGCTCTTTCTACAATGCGGTGATAAGTGCCGCACAGGGCAAAAGGTGCATGGTCCATATTGAGAGTGAGGAACGGCAGGAGCCTTTGTGGAACGGGCATCTGCATATTGCAATGGCTCCCACCAAACTGATGGACCGTAATGAATGGTTTGTGGAAAAGGCCGTAGAGATAGGTGTTGATGAGATTACGTTCCTTAAGACAGAACACTCTGAGCGTGATGTAATAAAGATGGAACGCATTGAGAAGATAGCCGTATCGGCCATGAAACAGTCGCAGAAGGCTACTCTTCCGGTTCTTAACGGAATGACCTCTTTCCGTACATTCATAGAGAGTGGTCTTAAGGGTGACAGGTTTATCGCACATTGTGAGCCTGGCAGTAAAGTGCTGCTGCAGGATGCCGTGGTTCCGGGACATGATGCTGTGGTGCTGATAGGTCCTGAGGGCGATTTCAGCCCTGCAGAGATAGATATGGCTCTGAAAGCGGGTTTCAACCCCATTTCATTGGGTCCGTCACGCCTGCGTACTGAGACTGCCGCGCTTGTATCGGTACATATTATGAATCTGGCCGGACAGAAACATTGATGAGGTACTTTGCTGACATAGAGTTTGACGGCACGGCCTACAGCGGATGGCAGATTCAGCCGCATTCGCCGTCAGTGCAGCAGACCTTTGAGGAGGCATTGGCCCTGTTCCTGCGCCGGAAGGTTGACGTGACCGGTGCCGGACGTACTGATGCCGGTGTTCATGCAGCTCAGATGATAGCGCATTTTGACCTGGAGGAATGTCAGGATTGTGAGTGGATCAAGCGTAAGCTTAACGGCATCTTGCCCCCGGATATAGCTGTGCACAGTATCTATCCCGTCAGGCCTGATGCACATGCCCGTTTTGACGCCGTTTCAAGGACATACAAATATTACGTAACACTTGATAAGAGTGCGTTCCAAAGGAACTATTCCTGGTATCTGCTGAACGAGCCGGATTTTGAACTGATGAACATTGCCGCGGAACAGTTGCTTTCAACGGTTGACTTTACCAGTTTCAGCAAGCTCCATACTGATACCAAGACCAATGACTGCCATGTTACGGAAGCCGGGTGGGAGAGACTGCCCGATGGACGGTGGGTGTTTACCATCACCGCTGACCGATTCCTGCGAAATATGGTACGTGCCATAGTGGGGACGCTTATGGAGGTGGGGCGCCACCGTATGACTGTTGATGAGTTCAATTCCGTAATACTCAAGAAGGACCGATGTCAGGCTGGTGACTCGGCTCCTGCTCAGGGGTTGTTCCTTTATAAGATAGAGTATCCTGAAGACATTTATCTTAAAGACTGATATGAAAAGAATTACTACCATATTACTGCTGGCTTTTGCATACACAATGGCAAGTGCTGCTGATCTGAGGGCGTTGTTTATAGACATGCCGGATTCCATTATGCCTACTCTCACCAGAAGTGAACGCCTGGACTTTCTGGATTTTATGGACTACGGGATGAAGGCTGTGGCGAAAAACAAGCTGGGCGGCGAGAGTGAAATGACTATGCTGCAGGAGAATATGCTTACTGTCAAGACATCGCAGTCGGGGCAGTTTGACATGGCGCTTTTCAGGAAAAAGGACGGCAAGAACCTTATCTGCATAGTACGCACTGTGACTGCGCGTTACCCGGATTCACGCATAGCATTCTATACTGAAGAGTGGAAACCTGTTCCTCTAAAGGGATTGATTGAGTTACCTCAGTTTGATGATTATCTTATCAAAGAGGCTCTTAAGGCAGACTCTCTGGATTATTTCAGGAAACTGTCCATGCTCAGGCTGCAGTCAGTGACCCCGGTTGACGGTGGGCTTGAGTTCCGTTACACCTCATTGGATTACATCGGTGAGGATGCGGAGCGGTATAAGACCTGGATTAAGCCTGAACCTCTGCGTTACACCTGGACCGGCAAACGCTTCAAAATGGTAAAATGATACAATTGGGGTCAGACCCCTTTTGTATCATTTTTGCGAAAAAAGAAAGGTTCGGATGCTTTGTCCGAACCTTTTATCTTGAAAACAGTACAAAAGGGGTCTGACCCCAACTGTATCATTTGCCTCCGCGGCTCTTTGCGTAGCGGCTCATGAACTTGTCCACGCGTCCTGCGGTATCTACCAGCTTTGACTTACCGGTGAAGAACGGGTGAGAAGTGTTAGAAATTTCAATCTTAATCAGAGGATAGGTCTGACCTTCAAATTCGATTGTCTCCTTGGTTGCGCAGGTAGAGCGTGACAGGAAGCAATCACCGTTTGACATGTCCTTGAATACTACAGGACGATAGTTCTCGGGATGAATACCTTTTTTCATAACTTATTTTGTTTTTAATTACTCCATTTAATGTCCGCCGGAATATAAGCGGAACTATGCCATGGGGGTTTCAGCGCGCAAAGGTATGATTATTTGTTGTAATGGCAAAATGTTTGCGGGAGTTTTTACATGACATATACAAGTGGGCAATATAAATGCTAACTTAGCGGATATTGAATGTCTTATGTCGGGAATAAGGGAGAGCATATATTCAAACCTTCTGTATGAGGACCGTTGGATGATGATGACTGACGGCCTGGTCAATACCCTTAAGGTTTCGTTGTGGTCAATCCTGCTTGCGACCTTGATGGGCGCACTCCTCTGTGCCATAAGAATGAGATCCCGGAGCTGGGCCAGGACTACGGTAAGATGGTATGTGGAGTTGATGCGTGCCATTCCGTTGCTGGTGTTGCTGCTGCTTTTGTTCTATGTGGTTATGGCTGACGTGTCACTGTCACCCTTATGGATAGCCATTGTATGTTTTACTCTCTATTTCAGCGCTTATTTCTGTGAGATTTTCCGTTCAGGCATAGAGGGCGTGAACCGTGGGCAGTGGGAGGCCGGTTTTGCGCTGGGGCTCACCCCGTGGCGTACATTCATAAAGGTTATTCTGCCGCAAGCGTTGAAAAAGATAATCCCTGTCTATAAGGGCCAGATGATAACTTTGGTCAAGAGCACCTCGATAATAGGTTATGTGGCGGTTGTGGATCTGACCAAGGCCGGCGATCTTATCCGTTCACGCACTTTTGATGCGTTTTTCCCGCTGCTTCTCGTGGCTGCGGTCTATCTCTTGCTTACATTGATTCTGGGAGCATTGCTTGACCTTTTTGAGAAGAGAATTACCCCTAAAAGCCGTAAGATATGAGAAGATGGTGCTTTATTATGATTGCGGCTATGCTGTGGCTCGTTTCCTGTACGGGACGCAAGGCTCATGACCTGTCAGGGGTAAACGGCGTTGAGGACCTTAAAGGGTACAGTGTGGCTGTGGCAATGGGCAGCTCTTATGATCTCATGCTTTCAGAGATTGCCGGCGTTGATGTGATCAGGCTCGGAGTAGGTGAGTTGCTGGTGGCAGTTGAGAAGGGAAGGGCTGATTTCTGTATCATTGACCAGTTCCAGGCCAGAATGCTGAACCTTGAATCACGTGGTCTGGAAATAAAGTTCAACAATATACTTAAAGGAACTGCCTGTGCCGGATTCCGTAAGGAGGATTCACTGCTTTGTTCCCAATTCAACGCCTATCTGGGAGGTATCAGGAATTCCGGGGTGTATGACAGATGGCTTGATGAATGGAAATCGGCCTCAGATTCCATGGCCGATGCCTCATTGCTAGTTCACAGGCATGAGAAACAGCCGGGCAGCCGGGCACTGCACGTAGGTATAACCATTACCTATCCGTATCTTTTCCTCAAGGAAAACAATCTTACCGGCATAGAGGTGGATATGTTCAACAGGTTCTGTGAGGCGGCCGGGTATGCTGTGGATTATGAGATATATGATTTCAGTGCCCTTATTCCGGCTTTGAACTCAGGTAAGATTGATGTTATACTGTCACATATGCGCCGGACAGAGGAACGTGCCAAACAGGTGCTGTTTTCTGATGCGTATATTGAAGGCGGCGGTGCTGCCGTATGCAGGAGCGGGGATGGTATGAGCTCTGGTGAACGTGCCGGTATCAGGGAACGCCTGAAAGACAGTTTCAATAACAATCTTATAGTAGAACAGCGTTGGAAACTGATGGCAGACGGGTTGTGGGTAACCGTCCGGATTTCGGTCCTCTCAATATTGGCTGCGGTTATGGCGGGCGTGTTGTTGTGCAGGCTGCGTATGAGCCGCAGGCGTATGGTAAGCTTACCAGCGGGAATCGTGATTGACCTGTTGCGTGGAATCCCGTTGCTGGTTATCCTGATGCTTATGTTCTATGTGATATTCGCTTCATCCAGGATAACCGGAACCTGGGTTGCGGTAATGAGTTTCGGGTTATACTATGGGGCGTATTTCAGTGAGGTGTTCCGTACGGGAATGGAGAGCGTAGAGAGAGGACAATGGGAGGCCGGGCTTGCTCTCGGATTAGGAAAATTCCAGACATTCCGTAAGGTCGTGCTGCCACAGGCCCTGAACAGGATAATACCTGTGCTTAAGGGTGAGGTTATTGCGCTTATAAAAATGACATCGGTAGTAGGATATGTGGCAGTGGTTGATTTGACAAAGGCAAGTGACATAATCAGGGCTCGTACGCTTGATGCGTTCTTCCCGCTCATCCTTGTGTCGGTCATTTATATTTTGTTGTCATGGCTTACAGGCTTGGGGCTTAAAGTTCTTGAAAGGCAACTTACTCCAAAAAGAAGAGATCTATGATTAAGGTAAGGCATCTTAAGAAAGTTTTCAGAACGCCCGGCGGTGATGAACTGACGGTGTTGAGAGACATAAACTGTGATATTGAGAAGGGTGAGGTGGTATCCATAATCGGCCCTTCCGGTACCGGTAAGAGTACGCTACTGCGTTGCCTGAACCGCTTGGAAGAGCCAACGTCGGGAGTAATAGAGGTGGATGGGACGGATATCCTGGACCGCAGGACCGATATAAGCCTTATCCGGCGCAGGATGGGTATGGTATTCCAGAACTTCAATCTGTTTGAGCATCTCACTATTCTGGATAACCTGACCCTATGCCCCATGACACTGCTCGGAAAAAGCCGTGAGGAGGCTGAAAAAAGGGGAATGGAACTGCTTGGGATGGTGGGTCTTCATGATAAGGCTGGCTGTCTGCCGGGTGAACTCTCCGGTGGTCAGAAACAGCGTGCGGCCATAGCCCGCTGTCTTGCCATGGAACCTGAGATAATACTCTTTGATGAGCCTACATCGGCCTTGGATCCCACTATGGTGAGTGAAGTCCTTGCCGTTATCAGGCATCTGGCTAACCAGGGTATGACCATGTGCATAGTGAGCCATGAGATGCAGTTCGTGCGTGACGTAAGTACGCGGATACTGTTTCTCAACGAAGGTATTGTATATGAGGAGGGTACTCCTGAACAGATATTTGAAAATCCTCAGAAACCTGTCACCAGGGCTTTTATAAACAGGATACGCACTGTCGAGTCAATTCTTGAGAACCGTCACTTTGACCTCTATGGACTGTTTGGAAAAATCCATACATTCTGCGGCAAATACGGACTTGGAACAAAGGTATCCGACAAGGTGGAGCACATAACAGAAGAGATGCTTTGCGGGATAATGCCGTTCTGCGGTCCGGTAAAGCTGACGATTGAATACAGCGAGAAGACATCCGGCCTCACTCTGACTTTCCGTCAGGAGAATGCGACA
Organism: Bacteroidales bacterium UBA1182; assembly: GCA_002310015.1. GTDB lineage: Bacteria > Bacteroidota > Bacteroidia > Bacteroidales > Bacteroidaceae > Colenecus. Next base: position 6,757 of record DBYQ01000085.1, on the reverse strand, counting down.
ACCACCATACTTGACAATACCGATGAGGATTCACTTTCACTCATGATGGTAAGAGGCATGAGCACTTCCGTAACAGAACCGGAAACAGGTACCGTTTGCGTTGAAATATAGGAATACGCTATTAGTGTATTTGCTCTAGTGAAAATAATTCAAAGTACACAGAACTTTTTGGGGTATCGGTATTGGAATCTTTCCATTTGCAGAAGCAGAACTATCGGTTTGGGGAGCATCAGTGCAGTGGCGTAAAGCGTAGCGCTCCGAGAGGATCCCGTTAAGAACGGCGCATGTTTGACGAACGTTCGACCCCGTAGGGGGCGATAAGGAGGAGTTCGACGTTTAGGGTCCGAAGGAGTGCGTAGTAGCCACGGAACGTTGTCTCCCCAAACCGATAGTTCTGCGGTGTTTCAGATACTGATACCCCAAAAAGTTCTCCTGAAATTAATGATGTGTTCTTTATATTGTGTACTGGAGTTCGCAAAAATGAAAGATAGCCTTAAACTTTGTGAAAGAGTTGATAACTTTTAGTGTATGTTTTTTAGAATAGGGATTAAAGAGTGTAAATTCGCGGCAGAAATCAAACCACAGCAAAATATTCACCAAATAAAAATACAGAATTATGGTAAACTACAAAGATCTGGGTCTTGTTAACACCCGCGCAATGTTTGCCGCAGCCGTCAAGGGCGGATATGCTATCCCGGCATTCAATTTCAACACAATGGAGCAGATGCAGGCCATCGTTATGGCTGCAGTCGAGACCAAGTCACCGGTTATCATGCAGGTATCAAAGGGTGCCCGCAACTACGCTAACGCCACCATCCTGCGTTACATGGCAGAGGGTGCAGTAGCATACGCCAAGGAACTGGGTTGCGCTCATCCTGAGATTGTTCTCCACCTTGATCACGGTGACAGCTTTGAGCTCTGCAAGGATTGCATTGACATGGGCTTCTCATCAGTAATGATTGACGGTTCACACCTTCCTTATGAGGAGAACGTTGCTCTTGCCAAGCAGGTCGTTGACTACGCTCACAAGTATGATGTAACAGTTGAGGCTGAGCTGGGTGTTCTGGCTGGTGTTGAGGATGAGGTTTCAGCTGCTGAGTCACACTATACCAAGCCCGAGGAGGTAATTGACTTCGCTACCCGTACAGGTTGCGATTCACTTGCTATCTCAATAGGTACTTCACACGGTGCCCACAAGTTCACTCCTGCACAGTGCACTCTGGTAAACGGTGTTCTCGTTCCGCCTCCATTGGCATTCGACGTTCTGGCCGAGATTGAGAAGAAACTCCCCGGATTCCCCATCGTACTGCANNCTGCACGGATCTTCATCAGTTCCTATGGATGAGGTTAACACCATCAACAAGTTCGGTGGCAAGCTCGAGGCCGCTATCGGTATTCCTGAGGAGCAGCTCCGCAAGGCTGCCAAGAGCGCTGTATGCAAGATCAACATTGACTCAGACTCACGTCTGGCCATGACCGCTGCCATCCGTCAGCATCTTGCTGAGCACCCGGGTGACTTTGATCCGCGTCAGTATCTCAAGCCCGCCCGCGAGAACATGAAGAAGATGTACATCCACAAGATTGTTGAGGTACTCGGTTCAGACGGCAAGCTTCTGCAGCAATAAGACACACCATAAACACACATACACGATAATGGAGAGGATGAAACAATCTTCTCCATTATTTTTTTTATAATAAATGCGCGTTGCGTGCGTTCTAATTCTGGAAAATCATTAAGTTTGTAGGATTATTAGCTTGTGTATGAATATCCGGTCGTTACTATTTGCTCCAGTATTCTTGCTATTTGCATTGGCATCCTGTACGGATAAGGAGTATAAGATTCTTGATGACGGTGTCGTGGTAAATATCCGCGAGGCTGCATCAGGAGGACCGCAGAAGGTGCGTCTGACTGTGATGTCCGACCATGTGATAAGAGTGACCTCAACACCGGATAAAACATTCCGTAACAGAAACAGTCTGATTGTACTTCCTGATGCTGCAAAAGCAGCCGGGTTTGCCGTGCGTGACGGTAAGGAAGAGGTGGAACTGCAGACCGCCGGACTGAGTGCGTTTGTGAACAAGGCTGATGGCCGGGTACGTTTTACCGATGCAGGTGGTAACCGCATTACCAATGAGTCAGAGCCGGCATCATTCACTCCGATTACCGTTGACGGTACTCACGGATATTCAACGGTAAACCGCTTTGACACTTCTGATGATGAAGCCCTTTATGGCTTGGGACAGCATCAGTCTGACCAATGGAACTATAAGGGTCAGAATGAAGAGTTGTATCAGTACAACACCAAGATCAGCATTCCGTTTGTGATTTCATCGGCTGGATACGGTATTTTGTGGGATTCATACTCACAGGGCCGGTTCGGCAATACGGAACCGTATATTCAGCTTAACCGTCTGTTCAAGCTCTATGACAAGGATGGCAAGCAGGGCAGTCTGACCGGAACATATTACAACGGTATGCGCGGGCGTGCTCAGGTAAGACAGGAGGATTCAATCTATTTTGTTGATTCAGAGACGGTAAAGAACCTTCCGCGCTTGGGGCAGAGGGTGCTCTATGAGGGCGCCCTTGAGGCTCCTGAATCAGGAACATACAGCTTTATCCTCTATTATGCCGGATATGTTAAGGTGTTCCTTGGAGGTGAGGAGGTTGTAAAGGAGCGTTGGCGCACTGCCTGGAACCCCAATTCATACAAGTTCAGTTTTGACATGAAGCAGGGGCAGAAATATGACCTGCGTATAGAGTGGCGTCCTGATGGCGGCACATCATACTGCGGCTTGAGAGCATACGCTCCGGTAAGCCAGGAGCAGCAGGAAAAGCTTACCATGTGGAACGAGATGGTTCCGGAGTCAGATTACTACTTTATTGCCGGTGATGATATGGATGGTGTCATACAGGGCTTGCATGGTCTTGTGGGTGAAGCTAATATGCTGCCCAAGTGGGCTATGGGTTTCTGGCAAAGCCGTGAGCATTATCAGAACCAGAATGAAGTGGTTCAGACCGTCAGGGAGTTCCGCCGCCGTGGCATAGGCCTGGATAATATCGTACAGGACTGGAACTACTGGAAGGAGGACGCCTGGGGCTCTCATGAGTTTGATGAGACCCGCTATCCCAATCCTCAGTCCATGATGGACAGGGTGCACAGTATGAATGCCCATCTGATGATCTCCGTATGGCCCAAGTTCTATACATCAACAGAGCACTATAAGGAATTTGATTCACACGGCTGGATGTACACCCGTGCCGTTGAGGACAGCATACGTGATTGGGTGGGGCCTGGTTACATAGGTTCTTTCTATGATGCTTATTCAGCCGGTGCACGTGAACTGTTCTGGAACCAGCTTAAGGATCATCTGTACGGCTACGGCATTGATGCCTGGTGGATGGATGCCAGTGAACCTAATATACGTGACTGTGTGCCCATGGACTACTGGAAGGCGCTGTGCGGACCTACGGAGCTGGGCTCATCGACAGAGTACCTCACAGCCTATTCACTTATGAATGCCCAGGCCATATATGAAGGCTTGCTGAAGGAGGATTCAAGCAAGCGTGTGTTCCAGCTTACACGTTCAGGTACAGCCGGTTTGCAGCGTTACTCTACGGCATCATGGAGCGGTGATATCGGCACCCGTTGGGAGGATATGCGTTCACAGATAACCGCAGGCTTGAACTACTCGCTTTGCGGTAATCCTTACTGGACCATGGATATCGGCGGTTTCTGTGTTGAAAACCGCTATGCCAATGCACAGAGGTTGTATGACCGTACACGTGTTGAGAATGCCGATCTCAAGGAGTGGCGTGAGCTCCAGACACGCTGGTACCAGTTCGGAACGTTTGCACCATTGTACAGGGCTCACGGGCAGTATCCTCTGCGTGAGGTATGGAACATTGCTCCGGCAGACCATCCGGCATATAAATCTATTGTCTATTATAACCGGATGAGATACAGGCTCATTCCTTATATCTATTCTCTGGCAGGCCAGGCATGGCTTGAGGACAGGATCATCATGCGTGGTCTGGTGATGGATTTCACTGATGATAAGGTGGCTCGTTCAGTATCTGACCAGTATATGTTCGGACCGTCGCTCATGGTCTGCCCGGTATATGAATACGGTGCAACTTCAAGGAATGTATATCTGCCCAATGGTAAGTTCTGGTATGATTATTATACTGATTCCGTATTTGTGGGCGGTCAGATGATTGAGGCCGATGCCCCATACGAGCGTATTCCTCTGTTCGTGCCGTCAGGAGCAATCATAGTTTCAGGCAAGGATGTCAATTATGTTGATGAACATCCTGCTGATGAACTTACGGTAGATTGCTATGCCGGCAGTGACGGAGAGTTCCTCCTGTATGAGGATGACGGTACGTCAAATGCATACAAGGACGGAGCATTCTCCGTAATCCCGATCTCTTTCAGGGAGAGTGGCAACGGGTATGTATTCACCTTTGGCCAGCGACACGGCGGTTACAAGGAGATGGTTCCGGAACGCAGGTTCAATGTACGTCTGCATCTGCCGGATAGGATAGTGGAATTCTCTGTTGACTATAAAGGTTCAAACATCATTTATAACAAGGTCCTGAATTAAACTTACGATATTAACAATCAAAAAACATATCAACAATGAAAAAGTATCTGTTAGGCTATGACATAGGCAGCTCTTCAGTGAAGGCCAGCCTTGTATCAATTGAGACAGGAAAGAGTGTGGCATCAGCTTTCTACCCTGATTCAGAGGCCCCCATCAAGGCCCTCAATCCGGGTTGGGCAGAGCAGGAACCCGATGACTGGTGGACATACCTCAAGAACGTGACCGCCAAGGTTATGCAGATGTCAGGAGCAAAAGGTTCTGACATTGAGGCAATAGGTATCTCATATCAGATGCACGGCCTGGTGTGCGTTGACAAGAACGGCAAGGCATTGCGCCCTGCTATCATCTGGTGTGATTCACGTGCCGTACCTTACGGTGACAAGGCTTTCCGTGAGATAGGCAAGGGCCAGTGCCTGACCAATCTGCTCAACTCACCGGGTAACTTTACAGCAGCCAAGCTTGCATGGGTAAAGGAGAACGAGCCCAAGATATATGAGAAGATAGACAAGATAATGCTGCCGGGTGATTACATTGCCATGCGTCTTACCGGAACCACCAGCACTACCGTATCAGGTCTGTCTGAAGGTATGATGTGGGACTTCAAGGAAAAGGATGTTGCCGAATTCCTGCTTGATTACTATGGTTTCAGCAAGTCACTCATTCCTGAGATCAGGCCTACGTTCTCAGAGCAGGGCCGTGTATCTCTGGCTACAGCCAAGGAGCTTGGAATAGAGGCAGGCATCCCTGTTACATACCGTGCAGGTGACCAGCCTAACAACGCTCTCTCTCTGAACGTGTTCAACCCGGGTGAGATTGCCGCAACGGCAGGTACATCGGGTGTGGTATATGGTGTGAACGGTGCAGTTAACTTTGATCCTCAGTCAAGGGTAAATACGTTCGCTCACGTGAACCATACCAATAAACAGACCCGTCTGGGTGTACTGCTCTGCATCAACGGTACAGGTATCCTGAATGCATGGACACGCCGTAACATCATGCTTGAGGGTCTCTCATACGGTGATATGAACAAGATTGCACAGAGCGTACCTGTGGGCTGCGACGGCGTATCAGTACTGCCGTTCGGTAACGGTGCAGAGCGTGTGCTTGGTAACCGCAACGTAGGCTGCAGCATTCACGGATTCAACTTCAACATACATAACCGCAACCATCTGGCACGTGCCGTGCAGGAGGGTATAGTGTTCTCATTCAAGTACGGTATGGACGTAATGGTAGAGATGGGTATGGAGATTTCAAAGATTCATGCTGGAAATGCCAATATGTTCCTGAACCCTGTTTTCCGCGACACTCTGGCCGGTATAACAGGTGCTACTATCGAGCTGTATGATACTGACGGCTCTGTTGGTGCTGCCAAGGGTGCCGGTATCGGTGCCGGTGTTTACAAGGATCATAACGAGGCATTCGCAACACTTGAGAAACTCAATGTCATTGAGCCTGACAAGAAACTTGTGCCGCAGTATGAGGAGGCATACGCCCGCTGGAAACGCATTCTTAACATGTACTTAAATGAGTTCTAAAAAATAATCATCCAAGAGTTGATTATTTGAATTATAAATGTAACTTTGCCTTTCGCGCCGTGAAAGGCGTAAAACAAGATATATTATTCACATTTTATTAATAACAAATCAATTATGGCAAAAGAGTATTTTCCCGGTTTGAAGAAGGTCAAATTCGAGGGTAAGGACAGCAAGAACCCTATGGCTTTCCATTACTATGACGAGAACAAGGTTATCATGGGTAAGACCATGAAGGATTGGCTGCGCTTTGCAATGGCATGGTGGCACACACTGTGCGCAGAGGGTGCTGACCAGTTTGGTGGTGGCACAAAGTCATTCCCCTGGATGGCCGATGACGCTCTTCAGACCGCTAAGAACAAGGTTGATGCCGGTTTCGAGCTGATGCAGAAGCTGGGTATCCCTTATTTCTGCTTCCACGATGTTGACCTCATCTCAGAGGGCAAGAACGTAGCAGAGTATGAGGCTAACATGAAGGCTATCGTTGCTTACATCAAGGAGAAGCAGAAAGAGACCGGTGCCAAGCTGCTTTGGTCAACCGCTAACGTATTCGGTAACAAGCGTTACATGAACGGTGCTTCTACCAATCCTGATTTTGACGTTGTAGCTCGCGCTATCGT
>DBYQ01000062.1 GCA_002310015.1 Bacteroidales bacterium UBA1182 | reverse complement strand
GCACCCTTGGCAGCCTGGCTGTAGTCTGTACCTGCGGGCAGAGTCTTGATATTCTGACGGCTCAGGATAAGACCTGTGGGTGAAGTGGTATTCTCCATAGCGAGCTTCCAAGCCTGTGTGGTCTCGTCGCTGTCGGCGGGACGCAGGACAAGCATTGAGTTCTTGCCCTTGTGAGTCTTGAGCTTCTCCATGAGACGGATCTGTGCCTCCTGCTCAACGGGCTCATGTGTAGGACCATCCTCACCAACGCGGAATGCATCGTGTGTCCAGATGAACTTGACGGGCAGTTCCATCAGGGCAGCCATACGTACGGCGGGNNTTCATGTAGTCTGAGAATACAAAGAATGTACCGCAAGCGGGGATAACGCCACCGTGCAGAGCCATACCGATGCAGCAGCAAGCCATGGTGAGCTCAGCTACGCCAGCCTGGAAGAATGCACCGCTGAAGTCACCCTTAACCATATTAGTGGTATATTTGAGGAAACCGTCGGTCTTATCTGAGTTGCTGAGGTCAGCACTTGCGCAGATCATGTTGGGAACCTGCTGAGCGAGCTGGCTCAGAACAGCTGCAGAAGCTGAACGTGTGGCGTCATCGGCCTTCTGCTCAACCTTGCTCCAGTCAACCTGGGGAGCCTTGCCGCTGAACCACTCCTTGAGGAGGGCAGCCTTCTCAGGATTAGCCTTCTCCCATGCAGCCTTGCGTGCATACTTGGCATCCATGATCTTGCGGAGTTCCTTGGCACGGTCAGCATAGAGCTTCTTGACCTCGGGGAAGATCTGGAAAGGATTCTCGGGATCACCGCCCAGAGCCTTGATGGTGTTGACATAAGCGTCACCACCCAGAGGAGCACCGTGAGTCTTGCAGTTACGCTCGTAGCTGGTACCATCGGCCTTGAGGGCACCCTTACCCATGATGCACTTACCGATGATGAGGGTAGGTTTGCCGTTGGCGTTCTGAGCCATGGTGAGAGCACCACGGATCTGGTCAACGCAGTTACCGTTGATCTCATATACGTTCCAACCCCATGCACGATACTTGGCAGCTGTGTCCTCGGATGTTACCACCTTGGTCTCGGTTGAGAGCTGGATGTCATTTGAATCATAGAACATGATGAGGTTGTCAAGACCAAGAGTACCGGCGATACGGCCGGCGCCCTGTGAGATCTCCTCCTGGATACCACCGTCAGAGATGTAAGCGTAGATCTTGTGGTTCATTACCTCCTCACCCAGTACGGCTGCCAGATGCTTCTCAGCGATAGCGGCACCTACTGCAAACACGTGACCCTGGCCAAGAGGACCTGAGGTGTTCTCGATACCGCGTGCAACCTCAAGTTCGGGGTGACCGGTAACGGGTGAGCCCCACTGACGCAAGGTAGCAAGCTCCTCCAATGAGAACTTGCCGGTGAGAGCCAACTGCGAGTAAAGCATGGGAGCCATGTGGCCGGGATCCAGGAAGAAACGGTCACGTCCCTCAAACTTCATGTTGCGGGGATCATACTCCAGAAACTCGCTGAAAAGCACGTTTATGAAATCAGCGCCACCCATAGCACCGCCGGGGTGACCGGACTTGGCCTTCTCGACCATGGATGCAGCCAGGATACGGATATTATCGGCTGCCTTGTTCATCAATTCTTTACTGTTCATGTTATATCGTTATTAGTAAAATTTTTGCGCATTAGCTTGCAAATTTAGCAAAAATATGGCACTACCGAAAGCATACGCGTTTTTTTATAATAAAGGGCGCCGTAATGCTTCAATGAAGGCTTTTTTTATTACTTTTGCGCACAGCAAGCCCAATGGCATATTTACAAAATACTAACGAATACTGACCCCAAAATGAAGAAATCAATCATCGTCAGCCTGGTACTTCTCATTCCACTGGCCCTGTGTGCGGAAATCACAAAAAAGGAAGACATCAACAAGGATAACCTCTACAAGTTCAGAGGGAGCATGACCCAGTATGAAGACCCGGGCGTAACCTATTCAAAGGCCCCCAAGGGTTTCAAGCCTTTCTACATGAGCCATTACGGACGTCACGGCTCACGCTATCTGCTCAACACACCGCAGTACAATGACCCTTATACCATACTCCAGCAGGCCGATGAAAAAGGCGTACTGACCGATTTCGGCAAGGATGTACTGAGACGTTTGGAGATAATGGCAAAGGATGCCGACGGCCATCTGGGTGACCTCACCATAGTAGGACAGCAGCAGCATCGCGGAATAGCACGCCGTATGGTACGCAACTATCCGGAGATTTTCAACAAGAACAACACCATTGTAGCACGTTCCACCACATCACACCGCGTCATGGCCAGTATGACGGCTGCCATGATGGAATTCTCAAGCATACTGCCCAAGATGAACATAGACTACAACTGCAGCGATTTTGACAGAGGCTATATGAATTCTGAGGACAGGGCCATCAACAGTGCCAAGAACAGCCGCGAGAGGAACGCTGCCGTCAACGCATTCAACGCCAAGCACAACAACCCTGAGCGTCTTATGTGCGCCCTGTTTACCGACACCACATTCATAACAAGATATCAGAGAACATCATCATCAGGCTCCGTATCGGTTTCAGACCGTTCAGATGACCTCTACACCAAGATATATGACATTGCAGCCAACATGGGCAGCCATTCCTATCTTGGATTTGACCTGGATGACGTATTCACATATGACGAGTGGTATGACTGCTGGCTCCAGAACAACCTCTACTGGTTCTCCGTATCAGGTTATCATGACCTTACCCAGAACATTGTTCCTTACGGCCACGCCACACTGCTTCAAGATTTCCTTGACAAAGCCGATATAGCTTTAGCCAACGGCACGCCTGCCGCTAACCTGCGTTACGGACATGACACTGCACTCTATCCGCTCCTGTGCCTCATGGAGGTAAACGATTGCGAATTTGCCCCGAAAGACATTGAGGACCTGGCCACAAAGTGGGTAAACTATGACATTGTCCATATGGCCAGCAACCTGCAGCTCATATTCTTCAAGGACAAGAACGGAAAGATCCTGGTCAGGGCTCTGCTTGACGAGAAAGAGGCCAAGCTGCCGACAGAGTGCTATAAGGATGCCAAGGGCAAGGAATATCCCTACTTCTATGAGTGGGATAAATTAGAGAAATACTACCGCGACATCCTTGCCAAATGGGACAAGATCAAGGCTGAACTTACCACAAGCAGATAAAAAACGACGTCATATGGAGCGACTTGCCATAGGAATTGACATAGGTGGTCAATCCTCCAAATGCGGAGTAGTGACAGAAGACGGGACCATACTCTACCAGAGTGTGGTCACGTCACTTATTGACAACTTTGACGAGTACCTCAAGCTACTGGCCGATACGGTAAGGGACATGGTACGTCGTACAGCCGACCGTGGCACTGTGGTGGGAATAGGCATCGGAGCACCGAACGCCAACCGTCTGGACGGAACGATCCGTTATGCCCCGAATCTCAAATGGGCGCGTGACGCCCATGGGAATCCCACGGTGATACATCTGGCAAAACGGCTGAAAGAAGCTACAGGATTGCATGTAAGGATAACCAATGACGCCAATGCGGCGGCACGCGGCGAGCACACATACGGAGTGGCACGCGGCATAAATGATTTCATTATGATTACACTCGGTACAGGTGTAGGCAGCGGAATCATATCACACGGACGTCTGGTTTACGGTCATGACGGTTTTGCCGGCGAGTTGGGGCATGTATGCGTCATTCAGGATGGCCGTCAATGCAACTGCGGTCTGAAAGGTTGCCTTGAGACATACGCAAGTGCCATGGGTGTGGCCCGGACTGCTCGTGAGATATTACAGAACGACTCAAGAGAAAGCCTGTTACGCAACCTTGATCCGGAAAAGATATCGTCAAAGGACATCTATGATGCAGCCGTTCAGGGTGACCAATTGGCAAAAGAGATATTTGCCTTTACTGGCCGGATACTGGGGCGTGCCATGGGTGATTTCGTCAAGTTCAGCTCACCAAAGGCCATAGTGCTGTTTGGCGGCCTTACCAAGTCACGCGAGTTCTTCCATGATGAGATGGTCAAGGCAATGAACGACAACCTGATGCAGATATGGAAGAACAAGATACAGATCCTTTACTCATCACTCAAGGAGTCAGACGCCGCAATTCTGGGAGCAAGTTCAATGGTTTGGTCACCGGAGATAATATGAGAATAGGATTCGACGCCAAACGTCTTTTCAACAACTTTACTGGTCTGGGCAACCACAGCCGCACGACCATTGACATTCTCACCGAGTTCTATCCTGAGAATGAATACCTGTTATATACCCCTAAGATAAAACACAACTCCACAACTGACCCTTATACCGACAAGGACCATTGCAGAACCATACTGCCGGACGGAATGATCAAGGGCGGCTTATGGAGGACTTTCCGTCTTGCCGATGCCGCACGGAAAGACTCAGTTGACATTTTCCATGGCCTTTCAAATGAACTGCCCACCGGTCTGGACATTCCATCGGTAGTAACCATACACGATGTGGCATTCAAGACCTTCCCCAATATGTACCATGCCACAGACCGGTTCACTTACAATCTCAAGTGGCGACATGCCTGCCGCAAGGCTGACAGGATAATAGCCATAAGTGAATGCACCAAACAGGACATAATACGTTTCTATGATGTTGACGCAGACAGGATTGATGTGGTATATCAGCCTGTCAGCCCCCTGTTCTATACCGATTACCAAGGAGTGTGCCCAGAAAGCCTTGCATCATACGTAAACGGCAAGCCGTACATTCTGTACGTAGGCTCCATCAACTCCCGCAAGAATCTTTTAGGAGCAATCAAGGCGCTGGAACTCTTACCAAAAGACCTGCAAATACCCATTGTGGTGATAGGCGACGGGAGGGAATACAAGCAGAAGGTGCAGAACTATATCGCAGAACACTCATTGCAGGATATGGTCATTTTCTCCCCTGAGAAAGTAGGTCTTGAAGGATTACGCTATCTCTACCGTAATGCACAGATGCTCATCTATCCGTCATTCTATGAGGGGTTCGGGCTGCCTGTGGTTGAAGCACTGCTCTCCAATTGCCCGGTAGTGACAAGTAACATATCCTCACTGCCTGAGGCCGCAGGCCCCCACTCCCTTCTGGCTGATCCCGACAGCATCCAGGATATCTCTGACAAGATGAGCAGGATTCTCACTGACAGCACATTACGATCAGGAATCATATATCGCGGATATGAGTTTGCCAAGCAACAGTTCAGCCCTGATGTCCTGGCGGCAAAACTTATGAACATCTACTCACAAGTGATGTGAGCATAAAAAAAGGGCAACACGAATTGTGATGCCCTTTATTTTTACTACTGTCTGAATATTATTCTGCTTCCGGCAGATCCTGAATCTCAATAGGTGAATCAAACGTGGTAGTTGATGACTCCGGATTGATTACCTGATTCTCAATAGCTTCACCCTCCAACACTGAGCCTATGTTGACAGCCTTGGGCTTGGCTACGTAAGCAGTGAGTATGCTGAGTACGACAATGCTGGCCATCAGAGTCCACGTGGTCTTCTCAAGAATGTCAGTAGTCTTGCGTACACCCATGATCTGGTTTGATGAAGCGAAACCTGCTGCCAGGCCACCGCCTTTTGAGTTCTGTATGGTAACGACAAAGCACAGGAACAGTGCCAGTATCACGATAATAATAAGTAAAACCTTAAACATTTTCTATTTATTTTTTTGATTTATCCTAACTAAAATATCCAAATACCGGATTTGGTCCGCAAAGTAAATGCTTTTATTCGGAAAATTCAAATAAAGAGACCGAATTATTTCCAATGCCTTATCATATCTGTGCTGTTTCAGGTAGATACGCGCAAGAGTCTCGGTAAAATACGACTCATCAAGCTGTTCTGTCTCTTCTTCCTGAGCATCAGCATTATCAATATCCTGCACATTATCTCCTGGAATCTGAAGCTGGAGGCTGAATGACGGTTTCTCATGATCAGTAGCCAGGAACGAATCTAAGAGCTGCTCTGTCTTGGAGCGAATGGCGCTCTCGGCGCCTGTCTCAGAATTATCGGGTGTACTCAGATAATCCATTACATAGTCCATCGGAACTGCGCCAAGCACCATGTCATGGTCAGAGCTATCCTCCTTTCCCTCCAGAAAGGAATCAAGCAGGAACATCAGGCGTTCATCCTTACTCTCTCCCATCATTACCAGTTGGCTACGGTTGCATTAAATACCTGATCAACAATATCATCAATCATCTGCTGGACAAGTTCCTCCTGAACCGCAGAGAGTTGTTGTGATGAGTCATATTCACGATTGGCGCTGAAAGACTTGTCAAAGTCATCATCATGATGCTTATTGTTTGTAAACTTGACTTTGACTGTCATCTTGAGTTGTACCATTGAAGAATAACCATCAGCCGAAATTGACTTGTTAGTCTGGTCATACGATACAATCTCACCCGATAACACCAGATCTCCGTCTCGTTTTACCTGGCGAAGCTTGGTCTGATGATTATATTTATCACTTAGCGTAGTATTGAACATGGGGGCCATCGGTGCCCACTGATATGCCGCACGGTTTGTAAAAGCTTCAACAGTGATAGTCTTGATGGTATTGTAGTCTATTGACGCACCGTTCAACTTATAAGATACCGTACATCCCTGCATCAGAAGGACCGATGCAAGCACTACCATAATTGTTTTAATGATACCGTTTCTCATTCCAGATTATACTCCTTGATTTTACGGTACAGAGTGCGCTCTGATATGTTCAGGTCAGCAGCAGCGCCACGACGCTTGCCGCCGTGTTTGGCCAGGGCACGCTTAATCATGTCTTTCTCAACCTCATCAAGTGAGAGGGTCTCCTCAACATAGACCTCAGTATCCTGAATGTCATCATCAGGTTGAGTACTCTTTTTGGAGCCGGAAGGAATGTTTTGGACTGTGGTCAGGCCGTCATCGGGCGTGATTATTGACACAGGCTGCTGGACAGGTGGCTTTCCCTGCGAAAGGCTGCTTACCTGGGCCTTAAGGTCAGTTACGTCACGACGCAGGTCAAACAGCACCTTGTAGAGTATCTCACGCTCGTTTTCAAATGAGTTCTCCTGACGCTGGGCTCCCGCAAGCATGGGCAGCATGGAGGTACGGCGGTCAGGCAGATACTCCTGGAGCATATCGGCAGTGATGATACGCTGCGGTGCCATGATTGAAATCTGCTCGGTGATATTCTTGAGCTGACGCACATTGCCGGGCCAGTGATAGGTCATGAGCATCTGCTTGGCATCCTCAGAGAGCTGCACTGCAGGCATGCGGTATTTCTCGGCACAATCGGCTGCAAACTTGCGGAACAGCAGCAGCACATCGGCCCCACGTTCACGCAGTGGCGGTACCTTGATGGGAATGGTACTCAAACGGTAGAAGAGATCCTCACGGAAACGACCCTGCTCTATCGCCTTAAGCAGATCGACATTGGTTGCCGCTACTATGCGGACATTGGTCTTCTCAACGGTGCTGGAGCCCACGCGGATGAACTCACCGGACTCAAGTACACGGAGCAGGCGGGCCTGGGTGGCAAGCGGCAGTTCAGCCACCTCATCCAGGAATATGGTTCCGCCATCAGCCTCACCGAAATAACCCTTGCGGTCACTGATAGCATTGGTAAATGCGCCCTTGATATGTCCGAACAGCTCTGAGTCAATGGTGCCCTCCGGTATTGCGCCGCAGTTTACAGCCAGATACTTCTTGGTCTTGCGCAGGCTGTTCTCATGTATAATGCGTGGAAAAACATCCTTTCCGGCACCGCTCTCACCTGTTATAAGAACCGTCAAGTCAGTAGGTGCCACCTGTATGGCTACATCTATGGCGCGGTTCATTTCCGGTGAGTTTCCGATGATCCGGAACCTCTGCTTCATTCTCTGTATCTCTTCCAGATTCATGCTTCAATAATATAGTGTGACAAAAATACACACTTTATCTCTTTATACGGAATTTTTGGCAGATTATTTCTTTAATGAACACCGCCGGACATCCGTTTTTGGGACGCAACGTTCCGAGGCTGACGCCGGACATTCGTTTTTGGGACGCAACGTTCCGAGGCTGACGCCGGACATCCGTTTTAGAGAGACGACGTTCCGTGGCTACTCCGACCCTCTCCAGACCCTAAACGTCGAACTCGGACTTTTACCCACCTTCGGTGTGTAACGTTCCTCAGACATGCGCCGTTCTTAACGGGATCTTCCGAGGGCCTACGCTTAACGCCACTGCACTAACGCTCTCTAAAACGGATGTCCGGCTACTGCAAAGGGAAACATTTATCAGAATTTGTAGCGGAGGCCTAGCATCAGCACTCCTTGTTCTCCGAATCCGCCTTCGGCAAATCCGCGTAAGCTTTTACCTACTTCAATGCCTATAAGGGAGACTTGCCAATTAAAATGAAAATCCGTTTTATCAGTGTTATACTCTGCTCTATCTCCATCGAACTCCCTGATTTCCCTACGCATAGTGACACCGGCACCCAATTTTGAATAGAGACCTACTACGTTACCACGCAACCAGTCAAACTTAACGGCAGGCATAGCAGTAAAATAGTAATTGGATTTTTTTCCTACCTTGTCATCACCTTTGATAGCATCCTGGGTCAACTGACCATAGGTTGCTATAGCACCCACACCCAACCAAGGTTTAAGGTGATAGAAATACTCCAGACCAATAGGACCAAAGAAAGTGTCATCCTCATAAGATTCTCCAAAAATAGCTCCGATGACATTCTCAAATATGTTAAGCCAATCGGAATTTGAAAGGGAACCGTATGAAACAGCTATTTCATGCTTTGAATCACGTGAATCACTCTGTGCACTTACATTTGTTACTGTCAACATTGCAACTGCAGCCAACAAAAAAAACTTTTTCATGCCGAATATGTTGTTTATTAATTATTGAATGTCCTTTTTGGGGTACAAAAATACAGTATTTTCATAAATAAGCCTACTTTTGCATCGGTATGAATTACGGTATATACAGGGAATTGATCAAGGCAGCCAAGCCGCTGTTTGAGGAGGATGACTGGCGCAGGCTCAAGGGTTTGCTCCGTGAAGGCATTGAAAAGGGAGCCTACGGAACGGATTCTCATGGGATTCCCATGCTGGAGCGGTGCATCAGGACCGGCATTGTCATCATAGAAAAGACAGGGCTTAAAAAAGCCTCGTTGCTGACTGCGCTGTTTGACCCCATGGTACAGCAGGGCCTTATTGCTCCGGAGCAGTTTCAGCAGCAGTTTGGCCAGGATGCGGCGCAGCTCATCCAGGGCATGTGCCGCGTAAAGGACCTCTATTCCAAGCATGATTCCATAGCCGATGAGAACTTCCGCAAGCTACTGGTATCATTTGCCGAGGATGTCCGCGTAATTATCTGCCTTATTGCTGACCGCTACGTACTCATGCAGATGCTGGCCAGCACGGCCGATACGGACTACCGCCTGCATGTAACTGAGGAGTGCCGCCTGCTCTATATCCCCATGGCTCACCGTTTGGGCCTGTACGCCATCAAAAGTGAAATGGAAGACATGGTGGTCAAGTATGAGCACCGTGACATTTATGATGATATAGCACGTCAGCTCAACGAGACCAAGCGTGCACGTGAGGCTTACATAAAGTCATTTATCGAACCGGTAAAGCAGCGTCTTGAAGAGGCCGGGCTCAAGTTCGTCATAAAGGGCCGCACCAAATCCATTTCAAGCATCTGGAACAAGATGAAGGCGCAGAACACCACTCTGGACCACATCTATGACCTGTTTGCCATACGCATAATACTGGATTCGCCGGCCGATAAGGAAAAGGCCCAATGCTGGCAGGTCTATAGTATTGTGACCGATATGTACCAGCCCAACCCCAAACGCCTGCGTGACTGGCTGAGCGTGCCCAAGAGCAACGGTTACGAGTCATTGCACATCACTGTAAACGGTCCCGAGAACCGCTGGGTGGAGATACAGATACGTACGCGCCGCATGGATGACATCGCGGAACGCGGTCTGGCAGCCCACTGGTCATACAAGGGCATTAAGAGTGAGGGTGCTGCTGACAATATCATGGCCGGCATACGTGAAATACTGGAGCACAATTCCAGTCCCGATGAGATGCGCAAGGACTTTGTGCTGGACATGTATCAGGAGGAGATATTCGTATTCACTCCTAACGGTGAGGTAAGGCAGCTGCCCAAGGGCGCAACGGTTTTGGACTTTGCATTCTCCATTCACAGCAAGCTGGGTCTTACCTGCGTAGGTGCACGTGTAGGAGGCCGCAACGTACGCATCAGCCACAAGCTGCAGAGCGGCGATACCGTGGAGGTGCTGACATCGTCCACCCAGACGCCCAAGCAAGACTGGCTCAACATAGCTGTTACGTCACGTGCCCGCATGCGCATACGCCAGGGCATAAACGAGATACGCAACCGTGAGGCGCAGGCCGGCAAGGAGCTCCTTCAGCGCCGGTTCAAGAACCGCAAGATAGATATATCGGAAAGCGATATGTCACGCCTTATTGTCCGTATGGGCTACAAGGGCCAGACCCCGTTCTTCCATGCCCTGATGGAGGATGAGATTACTGTCGATGACGTTCTGAAAGTATATGAGGAGATGCACTCCCAGTCAGAGCAGGAGGTGCATCATGCTGAGGATTTTGACATAGAGAAAACCTTTACGGATCCTGAAAGGAAAACCGGCCAGGATACTGACGTACTGGTTATAGGCGATAACCTTACCGGCATTGAATTCAAGATGGCCGGATGCTGCCACCCCATTTACGGAGATGATGTTACCGGATTCGTAAGCATCAACGGCGGCATAAGGATTCACCGCAGTTCATGCCCCAACCTGCTACGCATGAGAGAGCGCTATCCGTACCGCATTGTACGCGCCCGCTGGTCAGGCAAGAGCGGCAGCCAGTACAGCATAACACTCAACGTTATAGGGCAGGATGACATAGGCATAATTTCAAACATATCATCCGTAATTAACAAGGAGCCCGATACCCTGATGCGCTCAATAAACATTGACTCTAACGGCGGTCTGTTCCAGGGACGGCTTACGGTGCTGGTTAGTGACCTGTCATCACTGGACCGCCTGGTCAAGAAACTCAAACAGATCAAAGGCGTGAGAGAAATTGAAAGAATAAATTGAAAATTGAAAATTGAAAATTTTTGGAGCAGTGAGAGGAGAGACTAAACTCGTTTAGGCTATCCCGAGATTCCCGAGCATAGCTCGCCTACCCGTAGCCTTTCGCGACAAAAATCATGGAAATAAGTGACATAATTATATGAGAAAGAGTTTGTATTCTGTTTTAATTTTTGCTGCAGTGCTTACAGGCTGCAAGAGTAACCAGCAGGTGGGTGTTATTACCAAGCCCACAAGTGCCTCAACCAATCTTGAAGGTCATGAGTATCCAAAGATAAATCCTGACCTGAGTGCTATTTTCCGCAATGATTTTCCTGAGGCCAAGACCGTGACCGTCAATGTGGGCGGAAAGAACTACCCTCTTGTAAAGGGTGATGACGGCAAGTGGGAGGTTACCACCGATCCCCTGGTGGTAGGATTCCACTACTACACCATGAATGTTGACGGCAAGCGTGTATCGGACCCCAACAGCAAGGAGTTTTACGGTTCAAACTTCTGGCAGAGCGGAATTGATGTTCCTGAGGCCGGAGTGGACTATTATCTGGAAAAGAAAGTTCCGCATGGCGAGATTCAGATTGTAAAATATCAGTCAGCCCTGACGGGTGCCGAGCGTACCACATGGGTATATCTGCCGCCGCAGTATAAGAAGGATCAGAACCGCCGTTTCCCGGTGCTGTACCTGTTCCACGGAGCCGGTGAGGATGAGACCGGCTGGGGTACCCAGGGTAAGTTGGGCAACATTATGGACAACCTGATTGCCGCCAAGGAGGCTGAGCCAATGATCATTGTCATGGAGCATGCTGTTGCTAATGATCCCAATGCCACCGGACGCCAAAACATGTTTGAGTTCTCTTTCTTTGAAAAGGTAATGGTTCAGGAGGTGGTTCCCTATTTCGATGCCCATTACCGCACTCTTACTGACCGTGACAACCGCGCCATCTGCGGTCTTTCACTGGGCGGATTCCAGTCATATTACATAGGTCTTAACCATCCCGAGCTGTTTGGATGGATTGGTGGATTCAGTGGCTCGGGCCGTGGTCCCAATGACCGCCGTGATGCAGAGATGTATCCCAAGTCAATCAATGACCAGTATCACCTGCTCTACATAAGCATAGGCACCGATGAGCCGGCACAGATGTACAAGGGCATTCATGACCTGCATATTGCTCTTGATGAGCTGGGCATCAACCACATCTACTACGAGTCACCGGGTACCGGCCACGAATGGCTCACCTGGAGGCGTTCGCTGCATCAGTTTGCTCCGATGCTGTTTAAATAAAGATAAGGAGGGACGGTAACTGACCGCCCCTCCTTTTTTTTAGTTTTTATTGGAAAAGTTATGCGCCCGGGAAAGGCCATGCATCAGGATAACTATTGCAGAGTATCTGTGATGTTTTTATATTATACACCTCAGTTGAAGGCTTGGTATATCTCTTTTTAAATGTTTTCTTATCCATATTTCTTTACTTGATTATTATTGAAAAGATATTGTTTACTTACTTATTGACACCTTCTGTCCTTTATAGATATAGATACCGCTTTCTGTGGGCTCACCTGTAAGCATTTTGCCTTCAAGGGTAAACCATGCATCATTTGTTATCTCACCGGTTTCGGTATCGACAGCCCCTACAGTAGTAATGGTTCCAT
>DBYQ01000007.1:3235-14177 GCA_002310015.1 Bacteroidales bacterium UBA1182 | reverse complement strand
CCAACTTTTGGGGGTCACATCAAAAGAGTACAAAACAGAACCGTCCCCTTTTGTATCTTTTTGGCTATTTCAGCGGGTCTTTGAAAAGATTGTTCCTGATAAATTCGTGTATTACACGTTGTGCCTCTTTCTTTTGGGGAGAACTGCCAACTTCTTCAAGTTCCTTGTTGACTATCATCTCTTCTTCACTTATGGAATAGTCTTTGCTTTGCAGCTTGTACTGTTCACGGATAGGCATCTTTTGGCTCAACTGGCGTTCTGCGTCAGATACATCGAGCGCCCAATCTATTTTGTCAATGGCTTTTGGGTTGTATGAGTTACCGTCCGGGTTTTTACCTATTTCCTTAAATACAGTAATCAACTTCTTAAACTGCTTATCTGTCAACTCAACTGCTTTCTCTTGGCCCGGCAACTTGTCAGGGACAATGGGGGGCTCGGATTTCCAGCATTCAGTAACGATGAAATTAGTTCCGGCTACATTTGCCCTGGGCTGGTTTCCGCGTCCGCCCTGATAATACTGGGTGTTATCGGGACTCCATAGGATGTGAATCAGCGCGTAATCAATTTCTCCATTCTCATTTACATTGAAATCACTGTTAACACAGTCCTTGAGGATCTTTTCATCGTGATAATCGGTATATCTTTTAAGTGCTGTTTCCGTAGTTGAGTAATAGCCTGCGTAAAGCAGCCCCATATTATCTATTCTTATTGATTTCAATTTAAATGAACTGGCGTCAATCTCTATCTGTCCCTTGGCATAAAGCGGATTCTTTTGGGGATACCTGTCCGATGACTCAAAACTGAACAGGTAGGAATAATCGGTTGTGCCGATGCATTTGAAATCATAGTCGGAATAGTTGCGGCTATAAACAGGTCCATAAAGATATATGACCCTTAGGATTTCAAACATATATTTTACTCTGGCATCATAATGGTTGCTCCACGGATATGTTTCCTCGGGATATGAGTAGCTTGCGGGCAGGACAGTCTTGCCATCCAACGCATATCTGAGACTCCTGGCATTATAAACCGGAACGAAATTCCTGTGCCAGAAGCCATCAAACTTGTTGCGCATCTTCTCATAGTAGCTACTGGAGATGTAATAGCCGTATTCGCGGCTCAGCTGTACTACTTTGCCGTCAGCTTCCATTATCTGGGTGAGCTGGCCGTTGCAGAGTGAGATGGACTCTTTGGTCCTCTTATGGAGATGGCCTATGGCTTTGTTTATGATACTCCTATTGGAAAGAGCTTCAATCTGAACCTCCTCAAGAGCTATCTCTTTCTCGTTGGTTTCCTGAGACATGGCAGGGAGAGCCCCCATTATTGCAATCAGGTTTAAAAGAATATATTTCTTCATTATAATCAGTTATTTGCAGGATTCGTTGTCTTTTTTGAGGAAAAGGGGATCCGGACCATAATTGTTGGGGCCTTCGGTACCTTTGCGGCAGTACCAGACGGTGTTTACTATGATTGTGGCAACCAGCATCATGATAACAATTACAAGCATGACGTTAGCCCAGTTCATCACGAAACGGTCCGGCATCTGTGACTGCTCCAGATTCTTTAAGTAGACGCCGTATTCAATCCTCCATATGAACATGACGATGAAGACTATCCAGGGTATAAGGTAGGTTGCTATCCACAGCCAACCGTTGCGGTCAGTATCCTGGATGCGTCTGACTGATGTGGCAGAGTGGGATATGGCTAGCAATGCGGCAATGACTATCCAACTCCTCATTACGATATGGTCATATTGATAAGGAATGAAGCTGTTGCCGGAGGTGAGCAACATCGTAAGAGAGAAAACTGCAATCTGCATAATGAAGCAGAAGAGAGTGTAGTACCAGAACTCGGCGCGTGAGGCGCGTCCCTTGAATTTTACTGTACCAGCAAGACCTTTTAATATGGCCTTGCCAAATGTCATTTTGATTTGATTGTTTTGTTCCATAACGGTTTCGTTTTGGTTTTCTGATGCCAAAGGTATGGCGGCATCATCGGGCTCAGAAATTTTATCCGTAACACAATCGTGACATTGGTCCTGATACATTTTTGTTACAGTGTGGAATATGAGCGAGAACCACTCCTGGGGCAGTTTTTCACGCAGACGGCTCTTGCGCATGCGGACTGCATCGTTTGACACGGAGAAGCATTCGGCAATCACTGATACTGAAAAACCTTCATATGAAAGCACACTCAGCAACAGGTCCCAGTCCGTAAGGGATGGGTTGATGTTACGCAGTTCAATGAAAACGGGGTAGAATACCTTTTCAATCTCCTTGGTGATGAAAAGCCGTTCATCAAAAGAGAGCCTGTTGTCACGGCTGCGGTAAAGGGTAAGGATCCTGGCGCTTTCAGTTACACTGAACGCCTCATGACACTCTCTGAGCAGTTGCTGTTGGTTATCCATATTGTGAATCTTGACTATTGTTCTTTGCAAATATAGCAGAAATAAGACTTAATACTCTTTATTTTAAGCGTAACACAATCATAACAGAACAGATTTTGTGTACCTTTGCACTCCGAAAAATCTTAGGATATGGCAAAAGAACTCAAAGACCTTACCAAAAGAAGCGAGAATTACTCGCAGTGGTACAACGAATTGGTTGTTAAGGCTGACCTTGCAGAACAGGCACCCGTACGTGGCTGCATGGTAATTAAGCCTTACGGTTATGCAATTTGGGAAAAGATACAGCGTACTCTTGACGACAAGTTCAAGGAGACCGGTCACGTAAATGCATACTTCCCATTGCTCATACCAAAGTCATATCTGAGCCGCGAAGCCGAGCATGTTGAGGGCTTTGCCAAGGAGTGTGCCGTAGTGACACACTACCGTCTTAAGAATGCCGAGGACGGTAGTGGCGTCATTGTGGATCCCGCAGCAAAACTTGAGGAGGAGCTGATAGTACGTCCTACATCCGAGACAATCATTTGGGCAACATATAAGAACTGGATCAAGTCATACCGTGACCTGCCTATACTGTGCAACCAGTGGGCTAACGTAATGCGCTGGGAGATGCGTCCGCGTCTGTTCCTGCGTACCGCCGAGTTCCTGTGGCAGGAGGGTCATACCGCACACGCCACCCGTGAGGAGGCTGAGCAGGAGGCTCGCCGCATGCAGCAGGTCTATGCTGACTTTGTTGAGGGTTACATGGCCGTTCCGGTAGTTCGTGGCGTCAAGTCAGAAACCGAGCGTTTTGCAGGTGCCCTTGATACCTACACCATTGAGTCAATGACTCAGGATGGTAAGGCTCTGCAGTGCGGTACATCACACTTCCTTGGTCAGAACTTTGCCAAGGCGTTTGATGTCCAGTTCATCAACAAGGAGAACAAACTGGAGTATGTTTGGGCTACCTCATGGGGCGTTTCAACACGTCTGATGGGTGCTCTCATTATGGCCCACTCTGATGACAACGGCCTTGTCCTGCCTCCTAAACTTGCTCCCATACAGGTGGTAATTGTACCTATCTATAAGAATGCCGATGATCTGGCACAGATAAGCGCTAAGGTTGACACTCTGGTTGAGGCTTTGCGCAAGAAGGGTATCAGCGTGAAGTATGACGATGCCGATAATAAGCGTCCGGGATTCAAGTTTGCCGATTATGAGGTAAAGGGTGTTCCCGTTCGCGTTGCCCTGGGTATGCGTGACCTTGAGGCCGGCACATGTGAGATTATGCGCCGCGACACTCTTGAGAAGGAGACCGTTCCGTTTGAGGGACTTGAGGAACTTATCCCGAACATGCTTGATGATATGCAGACGGCAATCTTTGAGAAGGCAAAGGCATGGCGTGACGCACGCATGGTTGAGGTTAACTCATATGACGAGTTCAAGGAGAAGATTGAGGCCGGTTACTTTGTTCTGGCTCACTGGGACGGCACCGCCGATACCGAGGCCAAGATTAAGGAGGAGACTAAGGCTACCATCCGCTGTCTGCCTTTCGGCATGAAGGAGGAGCCGGGTACTGACGTTTACAGCGGTAAGCCCGCTGCCCGCCGCGTGCTGTTTGCCCGCTCATATTAATGACGGCTGAGCCATCAGCTAGCAGAAAAAAAGAAGAGGGGAGGCCCCTCTTCTTTTTTTATTCATCATCAGAAGTCTTTCTCAAACACCAGACCAACGCCTTGTGTGGTAAGGGTTGTCTTTGAGAAATATTTATCATTACTCTTGCTGTAACCCTTGATGCTGATACCCTGACGGGGCAGAAGCAGATACTTGACCTCAAAGTCACCTATAAAGTTTGAGGTGTTGTTGATGGTGTTCTCCCTGTAACCGAAGTTTCCGTTTACCAGCAGACGGTTGTTGAGAAGATGTGCCTCCAGGATGCCCTCAAGCTCCTTGTTGTTGAGGTTTGTAGCGTCATTGTTGAGGTAGCTGCTGGCACTCAGGTTGCTGGATATGGAGACCTTGTCATTATCAAGGACCTGTGACAACAGGTTGTTTATCTGTCCGCTCACGGTTGAATTAACCAATGACTCCATGGCGCTCGGAGTGCGTCCTGTGTTTTGAGTGGCATTTACATCATATGTGTAAAAGCGTCCTATGACGAGAAGATACATGAACTGTTTGTTACGTTGTTCCTCGGTAGCTGTGGCGCTTGCCAGAATATCTTTCTCCTCAGATGTTCCAGAAGGCATGTCTATGTCAAAGGTAAGTTTGGGATCAGTCGCATTACCTGTAATGCCTAAAAGACAGCGCACACGAACCTTGTTGTTAGATGATGCACTGGGATCCAGGTCATATATGGAAACTGAGTTTACACTATGGTATGTCTGAAGATGTAATTCTGTGTCCATAGGAGCTCCGTTGAATCTGACGTAACTATCATCCGCAAGAGTAAAATTCTTACGTATAAGATCCTCCAGTGACAATGTACATTGACCATATGTGAGGTTATATATGCCTGTGAGAACAGGACCGTCCTTCGGATTATATTTTATGGATATGTCACCGTTTCCGCGGAATAAGCCATTTAATGATGCTATTGACATCTCAATGGTTGCATCTTCACTGCATTGGATGTTGAGGTCAAGACTGTAGCGGTTTCCTTCTTTAGTTTTGTCTGGGATTATATCCTTTACGGTTTCCTCATTGATTTTTACGGTATTCCTGTCAACTATTGTAAGGAAATTATAGTCGGCAACTGATCCGGATGTGTGTTTGTAACCGAGTCTTGTACCTGGAGCGGTTCTGGCATTAACAGATACGGCGAGTCCGTTGATTTCGTCATATTTCAGTGCCATAGTTCCTTCTGCATATACTGTGGCATAAATATCACTCATGTCGCTCTTGGGGATGTTGTACACCAACATATCGGCTACATCAGCGGTCATGTCAACCTTCCAGTTGGAAAAATGATTATGGTCCAAAATGCAGGTCATCAATCCGTCGTGTCCCCTTTCATCATAAAACTCAACATCCTTGAATATCATTTTGCCAGGTTTAAACCACAATGTGTCAGACTTGATGGTAAATGTGGTATTGACGGCGGCCTGAATAAATTTTCCGTTTTCAAGAATGGTTTCACCTTCAAGGTCTAAATCAGGCAGATTTCCAAAAAGACGCAACTGGCCGACAGCACGTCCGTTCAGTTCCTTGAATGTTGATTTGGTCCAGGTGTTCAGAAAATAGAGGTCGGTATGGTTTACGTCCAGTATTACGTCCATAAACTTAGTTTCAGGAACATAGGTTCCGGTAATTTTTGTTGATGATATGCCCTCTTCATGCATCGTGCCGTCAAGTTCCATCCTGCGTGCAGTCCTGTTCCATCTGCAGTTAGCCGTGAGGTGGCCATGGTAGGAGTCCATAAACTGGAAGTCATCGACCTGGAAGGAACCGGATATAACAGGATTGCCCAGGGCTTCGGTGATGGATAATTGGCAAGATGCCATTCCGTACATCTTGAGTACATCATTTGCACCAAGCAATGAAAGTGTATGGTTCAAGTTGATGTTTCTCATTGACAGGTTGAATACATCACTGGAATCAGATGAGATGGTGCCGTCTGCATAAATATATTGTTCGTCGTTGCCTGCACTAAAACCTGATATGGAAAGTTTATGCATATCAGTAGTTATACGAGCTAAGGAGAGATCCCAAATGTTACCGTTGACAGTTATGCTTGTAGTGTCTATGAATGTTACGGATTTGAGTCCTTGCTTTTGGTCATAACTGAGGAACTGGGATAATGTCTTGGCATTGCCGTTCATATCACCCGATGAATTGTTCCATGCAAAATTGCCTCGAATTATATCAGTGAAAGCCAATAACGAGACATTGAAAGTAATACCATCATTGTTGTCATTTCCATAAAGACCTGTGACATAAGCATGGCATGTCCCATTTGATGAATTAATGCTTATAAGGCCGTCGGTGAGATATTTGTCTGCAATGTTAACAGAGGGGAAGGAGAGGCTCCCCATGCAAAGGCTTTCATCATCTATGAAAGTCATCTGCAAACTTATGGGTTTACCGATTGATAGGGGACAATGTAATACTTTTTCAACAAAATCTATATTGTCCACATTGGCTTCAATTACGAAACTGTTAGAAGTGGAGGTGTAATGATTGTTTCCATGTTTGGAGGCCAACATGTTTCCTATTGTAGGCAATACGTCACCGCATGCCTTGACAAGTGATCCGGGTAGGGTGGAGACCTTGTAATTACCTGCTACGGAAATGTTCATGAAATCGCTGTAGAGGGTCAAAACCTTGACAAGCTCATTGTATTGTGCTATAACCAATGTCATGTTATCCATAGACCAGCATCCGGATTCATCAGTATAATTTAGACTGTCAATAGTGATTTTACCTGTAATATCATCTATGTCTTTGCCTATCAGATTTGCAGAGAGTGATGCAGTCAAAGTCATATTATCTCTGTCTGTAAGTTTATATGCGGCAAGATTCAGCGTGTCGGCTTCCATCTGGACAGTATAGAACGGAACTTGTCCTATTCCTATTCCGGCATTGAGGTTGAGTTTGCCGTTGTGATCTTTAAACTCAAGGTTAGTTAAGACAAGATTCGGATCAAAAATTCCATTGATAGTTATATCCTTATAAGCGTAATCCTTGTATGTCAGACTTCCTACATTTGTATTGAAGGTTCCGGAATAATTGTCATCTTCTTTTTTGAACTCAGTATGTGCTGTGAGATTACATTTGCCAAGGTCTTTATCAGCAGTGATTGCACCGATATCGATGTCTGAGATTTGCAGTTCACCGTTGAACAGGCCGTCTTGACCGTACAGGCTGCCATTGACGGTTCCTATCTGGCTGATAAAACCAATGCCGGCATCCATGTCGTCGCCATAGCCGTCCATCTCAAACTTGAACGAGCCGTCTCCCAGCATGAAGCATTGGTCAGGAAGTTGGATTCCGAATCCGCTCAACTGCGTTGCCAGCCAGTATGGCAGTTCATTCTTGAAAGTAGCGTGGGCTTGGGCTGACTGAGTGTCAGTAATGTTGAATGCGCTGTCAAGCAAAAGCGTTCCGCTCATTCCCAAATCAATAATATTTCTTGGCGCATGAACACGGAGTGAGTTGAGGGTTAGATTGCCGTTGCGGCTTTGTCCGTTTATGGAGATGTCTATCGGGTCTGACATTCCGGACAATTGCGGTGCAAATGCCTTGAAGTCTTTTGCGGTGATGATGGATTTTATGTTCATCTCCATGTCCGGCATACCTGATGGATGTGATGTCATTCCAATGCCGGCCGTCAGACGGATGGCGTCAAGCTGGGATGATGGGGTGGCTATGCTTAATCCGGACAATAGAGTAAGATCCTTGCCTATTACTACGTTTCCTTGTGCTTTTGATAGTTTGAATCCTGATTGTTCTGAAAAAGTGAACTTACGCACAATCAACGATATGGAATCAGAACTTATAGCTTTGAGTGACAGGTTTGCGGAAAGTCCGTGAATGCCTATGTGATTGCGGTTAAACAGGCTGTCAGTCTGTTCTGCCGAGTTTAGGTCATAATTTAATGATGCATTCCTGATAAGCACGGAGTTTGCCCTGAATTTCATTGGTTCGGCACCATCACTCTTGGGCATGGTCATAAGGAACGAGTAATTAGGAGATGCTCCTACGCTATCAGTTTTCAGCATTATTTTAGGGCTGTTTATTCTTAGGCTTGTTATGCTTATCTTTTTCCTGAGAAGCTGGAATGGTTTGATATGCAATGAAATAGATGCTGCATGCGCTAATGTGTCGTGGTTAAGGTCATAAATGGTCAGGTTGTCAATCGCTATACCGAACGGGTAGGTCAGTTGAATACGTTCTGCACAGACATCAGTACCTAAGGCGTTCCTTGCAATCTTGACTACATGTAATGCTGCATCCTGCTGAATTTTTTTGTCATTCAGCAGGATATGGCCACTAAGGAAAATTGCGATAATGACCGCCAGGATAATATGTAGAGCCTTTCCGGATTTCATGTAGCAAAAAGCAAAGTTAAGAAAGTTATCTGAGATATTTATCTTGAATAATAATCTTTCTCACATATTTAGTGGAATGTTGAGCTTTTGAGCCTGATATCTGCCGATGAAAAGGGACTTTTTCCAAAGTGTTGAAAACTGCTGTTCCTTTTTTGAGTTTATTTTGCATTTGTACTTACTGACTTACTTGTTTTATTAGTAATTTTGCGCCCGAAAATCTGAATAATATTAAACTATATATCTAACTAACAACAAAATGGCAGAAATCATTCGTTTACGAAAAGGTCTGGACATCAAGTTGCTGGGCGCTCCCGCCAAGGAGTTGACTGAGATCGGTATGGCATCAGAGTACGCTCTGTGCCCCGCTGATTTTACAGGCGTTACTCCAAAGCCGGTCGTCAAGGAACAGCAGACCGTCAAGGCCGGTGAAGCTCTGTTCATTGACAAGAACCATCCTGAGGTGAAATTCGTTTCTCCCGTCAGTGGTGAGGTGCTTGCCGTGAACCGTGGAGCACGCCGCAAGGTCTTGAGCATTGTGGTCAAGCCCGATGCAAAGCAGACTTATGTCGAGTTCGGAACCAAGAGCGTTCAGTCACTCTCAGGTGAGGAAGTTAAGGCAACTTTGCTTGAGTCAGGTCTTTTCTCATTCTTCCGTCAGCGTCCGTATGACGTGATTGCTAATCCCGCCGATGCACCGAGAGGCATATTCGTATCGGCATTTGATTCAAAACCTTTGGCACCTGACTTTGAGTTTGTTCTCAAAGGCAATGAGGTGGATTTCCGCACCGGTCTGAGCGCAATCGCCAAGATTGCTCCCACAACACTGGGTATCAGTGCAGCACAGACCTGCGAGACCCTTACCGATGCCAAGAACGTTGACCTGTATGCATTCAAGGGTGCTCACCCGGCAGGAAACGTAGGCGTTCAGATCAACCATATCAAGCCCGTAAACAAGGGTGAGGTGGTTTGGACAATTGATCCCGAGGCTGTAATCTTCATCGGCCGTCTGTTCAACAAGGGTATCGTGGATATGACACGTACAATCGCCGTAGCTGGTGAGGAGGTGGTCAATCCTTCATACGTAAAGGTTATAGCAGGCGCCAAGATAGCATCTCTTCTTGACGGCCGTCTCAACAAGACAGAGCACATCCGCATAATCAACGGTAACGTCCTGACTGGTGTCAAGGCTACCAAGGATGATTTCTTAGGTGCATTCTCAAACATGATCACCGTTATTCCTGAGGGTGATGACGTGAATGAGTTCATGGGCTGGATTGCTCCCCGTTTCGGTCAGTTCAGCGTCAGCCGCACATTCTTCTCATGGCTTGCCTGCAAGAAGAACTTCAGCATTGATGCACGCATCAAGGGCGGTGAGCGTCACATGATCATGTCAAATGAGTATGATAAGGTATTCCCCATGGATATCTATCCTGAGTTCCTTCTCAAGGCTATAATTACGGGCAATATCGATAAGATGGAGGCATACGGCATTTACGAGGTGGCTCCTGAGGATTTTGCTCTCTGTGAGTTTGTGGATTCTTCAAAACTTGAGCTCCAGCGTATTGTACGCGAGGGCCTTGATAACCTTCGTGCCGAAATGGCCTAAAAACTGATAAGCTATGAGTTTAAGAAATTACATAGACAAGATTAAGCCGAATTTTGAGGAGGGCGGCAAGCTGCACGCATTCCGTTCGGTATTTGAAGGATTCGAGACATTCCTTTTTGTTCCCAATACAACAGCTAAGAACGGCGTGAACATTCATGACTCGTTTGACAGCAAGCGTATGATGATCATGGTTGTCATAGCTCTCTGCCCGGCTCTGCTGTTTGGTATGTACAATGTAGGCTATCAGCACTTTGCTCTGGCCGGTCTGCTCCAGCAGGCTTCATTCTGGAATATGTTCTGGTTCGGCTTCCTGGCCGTTCTGCCCAGACTTATAGTATCATACGTGGTAGGTCTTGCCATTGAGTTCACCGTAGCCCAGTGGAAGCATGAGGAGATTCAGGAGGGTTACCTGGTATCAGGTTTCATCATTCCCCTGATTGTTCCCGCTACTACTCCGCTGTGGATCCTTGCCATCGCGGTTGCTTTCTCTGTGATCTTTGCCAAGGAGATATTCGGCGGTACAGGTATGAACTTCCTCAATGTGGCTCTTATTACCCGTGCATTCATATTCTTTGCATATCCTTCAGTAATCACAGGTGAGACCGTTTGGGTGGTTGACCACGCAATCTGCGGCCTGGGTGCTGACATTGACGGTATGACAGCCGCTACCGCTCTGGGTACTGCTGCCACAACCGCAGCCGCTCCTGCATTTGATATGAACATGGTCTGGGGTCTTATCCCGGGCTCTGTAGGTGAGACCAGCGTTATAGCCATCGCTCTTGGCGCCCTGTTGCTTCTCTATACCGGAATTGCAAGCTGGAAGACAATGCTCTCAGTATTTGTAGGCGGTATCCTGATGGCTCTCGTTTATAACACATGGGGTCCCGACAACGCTATGGCTCA
>DBYQ01000007.1:0-3187 GCA_002310015.1 Bacteroidales bacterium UBA1182 | reverse complement strand
GCAACTGATCCGGTTACATCGGCCCGCACAGAGGTAGGTAAGTGGATATATGGTCTGCTTATCGGTATGATGGCCATCACAATCCGCGTCATGAACCCTGGTTATCCTGAAGGTATGATGCTTGCCATCCTGCTCATGAACTGCTTCGCTCCGCTCATTGACTGGTGCGTTGTACAGCGTAACGTCAACAAACGTGCTAACAGAATAAACAAATAAGGATTATGGCTACGAAAAAATTCAGATGTAAGGTTTGTGGCTATGTCCACGAAGGAGATAAGGCTCCTGAGAAGTGCCCCATGTGTCAGGCACCTCAGAGTGAGTTTGAAGAGATTGTAGAGGAGGGCGCCGCTCCCGCCAAGAAGGGTCTCAATACCAACAGCAACGTTTATACCATTCTCTATGCAGCCGTTATGGTTGTTGTAGTGGCATTCCTGCTGGTGTTTGTATCACAGACTCTCAAGGAGCGTCAGACCGCCAATGTAATCAACGATACCAAGCAGCAGATCCTGTCAGCCCTGAACCTTAGGGATCAGGCCGATGTCGCTGCTACATACGATAAGGTTATTACCGCCGATGCCCTTATGCAGGCTGACGGTTCACTTGCCAAATACAACGGTGAGTTCAATACCTCTTATAAATCAGAGTTTGACAAGGGTAACCTTCATGTGTTTGAGGCCAGTATCAACGGTCAGAAGAAATATGTGATTCCGATGAACGGACTTGGTCTGTGGGGTACAATCTGGGGCTATATTGCTCTCAATGAGGACCGCGCAACTGTTTACGGCGTATATTTCTCACACTCATCTGAGACTCCGGGTCTGGGTGGTGAGATTGCCGGAACCAAGTTCCAGGACCGTTTCCCCGGCAAGTCTGTGGTTAAAGGTAATGAGGTTGCTCTCAAGGTGGTCAAGTTCGGCAAGGCTGACAAGAGTTCACAGTATGAGATTGACGGTGTTACCGGTGCCACTATCACATCAACCGGTGTGAATGCGATGATTAACAAGGTGCTCTCAGCATACCTTCCGTTCCTGACAAAATAATTGATAAGGATTATGGCAAACAAGAATAATGAGGCTCTCAAGCAGCCTATGTGGGTTAACAACCCTGTTTTGGTCCAGATTCTGGGTATCTGCTCTGCACTTGCGGTTACCGCTCAATTGAAACCTGCCATTGTGATGGGTCTTTCAGTGACCATCATCGTTGCTATGGCAAATGTGATTATCTCACTCCTGCGCAATACAATACCTAACCGTATCCGTATCATCATACAGTTGGTTGTCGTTGCTGCACTGGTTACCATAGTAAGTGAGATCCTTAAGGCTTTTGCATATGATGTAAGCGTTCAGCTTTCAGTATATGTAGGTCTTATCATTACCAACTGCATACTTATGGGCCGTCTTGAGGCTTTTGCAATGCAGAACGGTCCCTGGGCCTCTTTCCTTGACGGAATAGGCAACGGTCTGGGATACGCCGCCATACTGATTGTGGTTGCTTTTGTACGTGAACTTTTTGGTAGCGGAACCCTGTTCGGATTCCAGGTTGTACCGCAGTGCTTCTATGAGGCCGGTTACCTGAACAACGGACTTATGATCATGCCTCCTATGGCTCTTGTGCTGGTAGGTTGCGTTATCTGGTTCCATCGTGCCAAGAACAAGGATTTACAGGAAAACTAATCTCAAAGCGTTAGAACTATGGAACATTTTTTCAGTCTATTCGTAAGGTCAATCTTCGTTGACAACATGGTGTTCGCCTTCTTCCTGGGTATGTGCTCATTCCTGGCCGTATCCAAGAACGTTAAGACGGCTTTGGGACTTGGTGCTGCCGTTATCTTTGTGCAGTTCATTACACTCCCTGTAAACTATCTCCTGCAGACAAAGGTTCTTGATCCCATGGGTCTTGAATTCCTGAGTTTCATACTTTTCATTGCGGTTATTGCCGGTATCGTACAGTTGGTTGAAATGATCGTTGAGAAATTCTCACCTTCACTCTACAACTCATTGGGTATATTCCTGCCGCTTATCGCTGTAAACTGCGCCATCATGGGTGGCTCACTCTTCATGCAGCAGCGCATCGGCATGGATCCCGATAATACTCAGGCCATCACTTGCTTTGGTGATTCCATCGCCTTTGCTCTTGGTTCAGGTATCGGTTGGGCTCTGGCAATCGTTTGCCTGGCTGCTATCCGCGAGAAGATGGAGTATTGCGATATACCCAAGCCTCTGAAGGGTGTTGGTATTACATTCATCACCGTAGGCCTGATGGCTATGGCTTTCATGTGTTTCTCAGGTCTGTCAATTTAAAAAAGGTATATTATGAATCTGTATATATCAAGTATTATAGTATTTCTGGCCGTAATACTGCTGCTGGTAGTCATACTGCTGGTGGCTAAGAGTTACCTTGTGGCCTCTGGTAAGGTTAAGGTAACAATCAACGGTGATAAGGAACTTGAGGTGAATTCAGGTGCAAGCCTTTTGAGCACCCTGGCTGAGAACGGCGTTTATCTGCCCTCTGCCTGCGGTGGTAAGGGTTCTTGCGGACAGTGCAAATGCCAGGTCGTTGAGGGCGGCGGTGAGATACTTGACTCTGAGAAGGGTCATTTCACCCGCAAGCAGATCAAGGAAAACTGGCGTCTGGGTTGCCAGTGCAAGGTCAAGGGTGACCTGGCCATCAAGGTTCCTGAGAGTGTACTCGGTGTAAAAGAGTGGGAGTGCGAGGTTATCTCAAACAAGAACGTGGCTACTTTCATCAAGGAGTTCATCGTGCAGCTTCCTGCCGGAGAGCATATGGACTTCCTGCCCGGTAGTTATGCTCAGATCAAGATTCCTGCATACTCTATGGATTATAACAAGGATATTGACAAGGATCTCATCGGTCCTGAGTATCTGCCCGCATGGGAGAAGTTCGGTCTCTTTGGCCTCAAGTCAGTAGTTACCGAGCCTACCATCCGTGCTTACTCAATGGCTAACTATCCTGCTGAGGGTGACCGCATTATGCTGACCGTCCGTATTGCTACACCTCCTTTCAAACCGAAACCAGAGGTTGGATTCCAGGATGTTCCCACCGGTGTGGCTTCATCATACATCTTCAGCCTCAAGCCCGGTGACAAGGTTATCATGTCAGGTCCTTACGGTGAGTTCCATCCTATCTTTGACTCCAAGAAGGAGATGATTTGGGTTGGTGGCGGTGC
>DBYQ01000022.1 GCA_002310015.1 Bacteroidales bacterium UBA1182 | reverse complement strand
TCTTAGGGATAAGACAATCCGAGTCAACCTTTTTTAGGGAGACACAAATTGCAACAGTTTTGCAACGCTTTTTTGTTTATTTAAAATACATTCTGTGCTTACATTTGTCAATATAATTAATTGAGTTATGAAAAAGCATTTGTTTAATATCTCAGTGATGTTGTTAATCCAAGCAGTTTCAGCTTCTGCGTTTGCTCAAGTTACAGGTGATACCATCTCCGGTATATTGTCAGGTAAAGATGGCCCTTTGAAGATGGTTAGAGTAACAGAAAGAAATGCAAATGACAGTGTCGTATCTTTTGGAATTACCGATTTTGAAGGTAAATTCTCTTTCCGTCTTGTAAATAACATGGATAGGCTCTATATCTCATATAAAGGTTATGAAACTGTTGATATTCCAATTACCAGACTGCATTATGAGCTCAAGATGAAGGAAAGTGGAAATTTACCTGGCGTTGTTTACTATGACGGTGGCCCGGGTGCTGACAGCCCCATACCTCTGCGTGAAACACGCGAAACAAAAGATACAATTGATATCTCAGCCTTTGAATTTCTTGGCTTTACCACGATTGATGAAATACTCAATGCTGAAACGGGATTGGATTTACCTGAATGATTTTGATAATAGTTATTATTGTAAGTGATCTTTATGCTAGTTGTCCAAAGTTCTTATGTAAATAAGACGTATAATGTGTATTATTGCGTTTAGATAGTAAACAACCTAAACCTTTGTATTATGAGAATTACAGCCTTTCTATTATTAGCATGCTTAACATTACCAGTATGTGCTCAAAATAATAATACGACTCAAGAAGGACTAAAACCTGGTACTATTATCAGTGGTAGAGTCTTAGATGCTTTAACTGGTGAACCAATAAGCAATGCATTAATCATTGAGACTGTTGAGAATGATACTGCTGCCTACTATTATACCAGTACTGACAGAGACGGACGTTTTTCATATCCGCTTTTCGGAACAGGACACGTGTTGAAGGTGATTGCAAACCAACGTGTGTATAAGATAGTAAAAATTCCCTTGGAAAATATGACAACTTACGAAATTAAGTTGGAAAAAGATCCTGACGGTGATGGAGGTGATGGAGTCATGTATACCATCGGACCATTTGATCTGCGTGATGACTATACGCCCGAGGGCAGAGAAAGACGTCGTTCAGGCACGAATATCCGTGTTGTCAAACCGGGAGAATTGAGAGATGACGGCGAAGGCATCTTTATTAAAGAGATGGAATGAATTCAAATTCTTTGTTTATCCATATACCCGTTTGTGGATATCAGGTATATAGTTTCCTGAAATTGTCAAAAAACAGTGTATTATGAAAAAAACTCTGTTCCTCCTGCCAGTATTGCTGATGCAAACATCTTTCATCATGGTATTTGCTCAAGGAAAACCCCAAGCCGGTGATACGATATCAGGTATCATTCGTGATAGTATAGGCCCCATGATTTGGGTAAACGTAGTGGAACTGGATTCATCGGACAGTGTTGTGGCTCACACAGTCACTGATTTTGGCGGTATTTTTCATTTCCGTCTGGTCAACCCTGATGACAGGATGCAGATACCCTTTGTTGGTTATGAGACTGTAGTTATTCCTATTGACACTACCTACTTTGAGATAAAGATGAAAGAATGGGACGGTTTTTCTGCAATTGATATAACAACAGATCCGGGACATGAGACTAAAGGTATACCCATACCTCTGCGTGAAGCGGCAAAATCAGTTGATACAATCGATATGTCAGAATTTGAAGATCTGGGTATTTATACCATTGATGAATTATTCAATACCAAAATGAGATTGGATTTACCATAGTGATTTGGATAATAGGAATTGTCGTAAAGACAATATGGTACCCCAATATATCAAATATAATCCAATTCGGTGGTACACTGCACCAACTATCATCAACACGTTTATTGAGACTTACGGCTTTGAGGGCAAGACAGTGGTGCTGTTTGCAACATCGGGAGGAAGCACCGTTGATAAAGCAAACAAAGACTTTGCAGCATCCTACCCTGCAATCAAGAGAAAGGAAGATTGGAAGGATAACATCAGTTTTGTGGGAGTTCACAGCGCCGGTGCCATACGAGTGACAAAGGGAATACAATAAATCCTTACTTTTAGTGATTTTCCATACGATTTGGTCCCAGTACTTTTGCGCCGTCTTAATAATCAAATCAAAATGGAAAAGAAAAACCGCATTATCCTGTTCTGGGTACTCACAATCGTGGGTTTCCTTACACACTCTCTTGTTGATGCCCTGCCCGCTTTCTGGGGTGACAGCATTGCTGCTGCCGAGGGTCCAGCACCTGTAGGAATGATTACATTTATGGCAAGCCTTACCTATCTGGTTCCTGTAATAGGAATCCTGCTGATGGTTTACGGCGGCAAGACTGCAAATGTAATCAACGCAGTTCTGGCCTGCTTCATGGCGCTGTTCACACTGCTGCACATGTCAGAGTTGATTGAGGAATTCAACGCAGCTCAGCTGGTCATCATGCCAATGATGTTCATCATCGCTCTCCTGATGGCAATTGACTCCATCAAGGTCTGCAAGGGAAAGTAAAAACAGTACAATTGGGGACAGACCCCAATTGTACTGTTTTGGAAAAATGATACAAAAGGGGTCTGTCCCCAATTGTATCATTTTTTTGCTAATCTGATTGCCAGGATTGCAAGAGGAATTGTGATAAGATAAACAAAGATGAGCATGGGGATGTTGTCAATGACGGGAATCATCAGCTGATCGTAGCCGGGACGCATCTCCTCTACGGCAGCGGCAAGGGAGCCCTCTGTGTCTGTCCACCAGTGGGCGGTGTAGGTAAAATATGAGAAGGCCATTGGCACAAATCCCCAGCGCAGGCTCTTGACGGGATCAGCCTTGAACTTGCTATGCAGGAACTCTGAAAGGGTTGCCAGAATGATCATACCTATTACAACGTTGGCATCGGCCTCACCTACTATGAGGAAGAGCACAATCACGAATCCGTTCATGATGCTTGCGGCACCGAATCCCGGAACCTGCTTAACCATAGCCTTGTAGATGAAGGCTGTGATAAAAGGCAGCAGAGCACCTACGTAGGCGTAACATGCGGGATGAATGATACCGGTTGATGCACCAAGGAAGAATGTGGCAAGATATGCGATTGCCAGAAGGAAAACTTTGAAAATTGGTTTCATAACTTATTGATTTAATGATTAAAAACTATACTTGAGCTTAAGCCAGTACTCCGAGTTGTCGGCGTACATCTTGAACATGCCCTTGTCGGCATGGAAAAGGTCGTAGCCCAGCATTATGTGCATCTGGTCGTTCAGGGCGTAATCGGCCGTGAAACGGTTGTAGATTCCGCCGTCAGTCAGGTCCATGTAGGCAAAAGACTGCAGTGAGAGAGTGTTGTTGAGCAGGCTCTTTGAGATGCGGAAGGTACCCATGTGAGTATGCTCAGTACTGCCTATGAGCGGTGAAAAATCCTCAATGAACTTATATGAGTACTGGGCCGACAGGTTCCAGTCGTTACCGGCATACCAGTCTATGCCCAGAAGTGCATTCAGGCTGCCTGAAAGCGGGATATCACTGCCGGCGGCAGGAGTCTGCGCCTCATCAAAGTACTGTGCGCCTTCAGCGCGTATTACAAACTCGCCCAGCGGAAGGGAGACATCGGCCCCAAGCATGGTCATGCGGCGGTAATGGCCGGTTGCAATCAGGTTTGTGCCGTCAAATGTGGTGCTGAACACAGGCATCTTGTTCCAGGTACGCAGGGCGGACAGAGAAAAATCCACTCCACTCAGGAACATACTGAGGCGTGTTCCGAACTCCATATTCTCAAGCTTATGCGCGGGCTCTGAACCCATATCCATGACAACAGGCACACCCATGTCACGAGGCACCACAGACCAAGGGTTTACAGCATCAACAGGCAGTTCAAAGAACGATGCCACAGGCACTGCCACAACCTCCAGGTTCCAGCGGTCACGCATGTAACGCAGGCGCAGGCCATTTACGGGAATACGTATATCGTCATAATCCTGAGCCAGAAACTCACTGTAATCCATAGGTGATATGATATCGGTCACACGCAGACCGTCAGCCACACCCCAGGTAACAATCTGACGTCCTGCACGCAAGTCCCAGTGCTCATTACCGCACCACATGTAGGCCTCACGCACCTGCAGTCCGCTACGCTCTTTCATCAGAGAGTTGTACACCATATTGGCCGATACAAACGCACCCGCCCCACCCTTACTGAGGGTTAATTCACCGCGTACGCGGCTGCGGGACGACATCCAGTCATGATCCGCCCCTGAGCGTAAGGCGTGATAGGTATCGACAAAACCTTTCACACCCACGCTGAGCGGCTCCGATTCCTGCGCCACGGCAGGAATTGGAACTAAAAACAACAAAATAAACAGGATTTTTTTCATAGTCCTTTTTCGAGTTTTGCCACGGTAAACATTGATTTTTCTATTTGCAGATCATATTTAGGATTTACCACGTTTATCACGGTACTGTGACCGGTCTGCACGTTCTTCATCTCCATACGCTGCTTGGTCCAGAATCCCTGAAACTGGCTTATCTCAGAGATGGTGAGCGCACGGTGCAGTTTGTCAAGTTTGTCGTAGAACTCCACATATACGGGCACGCAGCAGTCCTGGCGTATCCAGGTAACCTTACGGCTGTATATCTCATGCTTATCGACCGGAACGGACTCAATTACCCAGCACTTCTGGCCGTCACGCTCCTCCTCACGCAGCAGCTTGTGCTCGTCCTCATCGACATTGCGTGAACCCATATCGTTGTACGTAAAGTCCGTGCCCATGAAATAGTCAGTCTTGGACGATGATCCGCTGATACGGCGGGTCTTCTTCATGGCAGGCAGATAGAGCCACTTGTCATCATCCTTGCCTATCTCATCATAGTCCCAAGTCAGGAATCCGGTACCGCTTACATCGCCCGGATAGGTAAAGAACATGAGTGATTTCTTGTCCTTGCCCTCATCAACAGACCACGAAGTGACCTTGCGCACGCGTTTGTCGCCGTTCTTCTTAATTAGGGTCAGCTCCATCTCGGCATAACGGGTGTCGCCGTCAGGGAGGTCTTTCGCTTTCTGCATTATATCACGGCCAGATAAACTCTGGGCACTGAGAGGCATCACAGCCATAACGCTGAGCAATGCCGATAAAAACATCTTTGCTTTCATAATTTCAATCATTTTTCTCGTTACCGAATACTTTAAATCTCTTTACCAGCACAGGTGTCACAAACAGGTCAGCCAGCAGAGCCGATACAATACCCACGATTGCCAGCAGGCCAAAGTGGAAGTTCATGGCGCAAGGAGATGTAACAAACGCACCGAACACGGCCGATGTGATGATACTGGTAGTCACGATAGCCACACCGACAACCCTGAACGTGCGGTTGATAGAGAGCGGGTACTTGCCGCAGCGGTCATACTCCAGCTTGGAGTGGTTGATAAAGTGGATGGTGTCATCGACTGCCATACCCAGCATCATAGGGATGATGGTGGCGGTCATCATATCAAGCGGAACTCCGGCCCAACCCATAGCGCCACCCACAAAGATTGCAGGCATGATATTAGGAATAAGACCTATCAGGCCCACTTTTATGCTCTGGAAGGCAATCATAAGGATAATACCGATAATCAGGACCGATATAAGGAATGACTGCATCTGACCGCGAACCAGATACTGCATCATCACATTGTACTGCGGCAGGTTTCCAACGGCGGTTACCGATGCGCCCGGGAATATCTCCTTGGCCTGCAGATCAATGTCGTTTAGTTCCTTCTCAACCTCGGCCGAATTAAAGTCCGATATCTCAACCATCAGGCGCAGACGGCGGTAGTCATAATCAACCCAGTACTCAGCCTCGCTGCCGCCGGCGTTCTCGTAGAGCATCATCATTTGGGCGACCTCCTCCTCAGTATCTGGTATGCGGTAGAATGCCGGATCACCCTCATTCAAGGTCTGGTTCAAGTCCTTAAGGATATCCAGGATACTGGTTGTACGCTTGGTCAGGCTGTAACCCTCAACAATCTCTGAGAGGCGCTCCAGACGGCGCAGGTTCTCAGGCTGCTTGGCGGCATCATCATCGGCCATCTCAATTACCAGGTCATAGCTGTAGAGTGATCCCAGTTCAGACTTGCCTACTCCAACCACCTTCTTTACGTAAGGAACGTCAATACCCATGGTCTGTTCAATGTCAAATGCGGGAACAATCTTGAACAGGCCGATGCACAGCACAACGCAAACTACCGTAAATATGGTCACGATACGGCGTGAGTTATGCATTGTCCAGTCGCTCAGGCGTACCATCATACGGCTCCAGGCTGTGTCACTATCCTCGGTGAATCCCTCACGCGGCTTGCGGTTGCGACCGAATGAGAGCAGCACGGGAGTGATTACCAGCGTGGTAAGCATAACAAACAGCACTGTCATGGAACAGATCATACCTACGCACTTCATGGGACGTATAGGTATTACAAGGAAAGAGAGCAGTGAGACGATGGTTGTAAGACCACAGAAACATACTGACCAGCCAATCTCGGTTATTGTCTCCTCAACAGCCTTGCGACGCTCTCCGTGTATGCGCATACGACCGTTGAAATAAGAGAAGATGTGTATGTTATATGCAATTGATACCGCAAAGCCCAGGATCACGGGAATCAGAGTTGTTGTTGAATCCACGTACATGCCTGTGTAGCCCGCAATTCCGTATGTAATGAACATACCGCCTATTACTGCCAGGAAGGGTGAAACCACTCCGCGTAAAGACTTGGTCATGACGATCATCACAACAAGGCAGATTATGCAGGCAATCATCATCAGACGGCTCATCTCCTTATTGATGAACTCCATCTTCTCATAGCTTACAACCGGCATTCCGGTGGCTTTTGGATTGAGTTTTGCGTACTTGGGGTTGTTAAGCACACGGTCAACCTCCTCACCCGTCTGCATATCGGGGGCTATATCGGTCTCCTTATGCCATACACTGTCCTCTGGGAAGGAGCGCAGTTTGAGTACTACCCATGACATGGTACCGTCCTTTGATACCAACTTCTTGGCTACATTAGGTTTGCTGTAGGCCATGCGTCGTATCTCATCCATCTCAGGCGTACCGTCATCGGGTATCTCATCAGGTACGATCTGCTCAATGGTCATACCCCACTCGTCACCAACCATGAACTCTATATCGGTCAGTGAGGTTATCTTATCGGCATAAGAAACACTGTCCATAAGCTCGTTGCTGAGTTCACGCAACAGGGTCAGGTTCTCGTTGGTAAAGATGTTGTCACACTCTGTCAGAACTCCTACAAAGTAGTCGTTTCCAAAATGGGCCTTGAACTCATCGGTCTTAACCAGCATGGGGTCACCCTCAATGAAATAGGCATCAAAGGAGGTCTCCTTGACCATCTTGCCCATTCCTATAAAACTCACAAACAAGATTAACACGAACGCGGCAAGTGCCAGCCAGCGTCTTTCTAGAAGTCCTTGGCACATAGCCCGGAATCTCTCATTGATTGTCTCTATTTTCATAATTATATAATGTGTTGAATTATTCAAACAAAAGGGAGAGCCTGCAATGCAAGCCCTCCCTATTATTACCACATCTATCCCCACTTGGAGCACTGTCAGGAGCAGAATTCACTCCTACCTCTCTCCTCCACAAAGCAATATACAAACCAATTAACAATAAAACCATAATCAAATATGTTTACGGCGGCAAAGGTACGGCCACTGGATTGATTACGTAATACCCAAAACAAGTGATTCTGCGCCACAGAGGTATCCTAGGCCTAATATCACTATAAATGAGTATTGCCATAGAAAGGCAGAAGAAGGACCTTTGCATCGTCAAAAAGAACGACGATGAAAAGATTCTTATATACATTATTAGTTCTGGCTCCGATATGTACCACATCTATTGAGGCTCAGGAAAATGCTTCTGATACACGTCTCAGCGTAGGTGGCTATGGTGAGGTTGCCATGAGCCGCAACTTTTACAGCGACAATGTGTATCGGTATTCAAACCCCACCAAATACAAGGATGATCCAAGTCACGGCAGGTTTGACATACCTCATGCAGTACTCTATATTGGGTATGACTTTGGTCACGGCTGGTCTATGCAGAGTGAGATTGAGTTTGAGCATACCGGTACGGGAAGCGCTGTAGAGAAGGAGTTCACTGAGGCCGGCGAGTGGGAACAGGAAGTTGAGAAAGGCGGCGAGGTGGCACTGGAGCAGTTCTGGCTGCAGAAATCTTTCAAGCCTTGGCTCAACCTGCGCATAGGTCATTTTGTGGTTCCTGTGGGTGCTCTTAATAATGCACATGAGCCTCTCAACTTCTTTACAGTATATCGCCCTGAGGGTGAATCCACTATCCTACCCTCAACCTGGCACGACACAGGCATCGGCCTTTGGGGTGAAATTGGAAAGTGGAGTTATGAGTTCCAAGTGATAGCCGGCCTTGACGCATTCATGTTCAACCGTGACAACTTTGTCAAATACGGTGCAGCATCACCATATGAGTTCAAGGTGGCTAACAACTACGGTTTTGCCGTAAGAATTGACAACCGTTCCATAAAGAACCTGCGCTTGAGTGTAAGCGGTTACTACGGCAACAGCATGCATAACTCGTTCCCCAATGACATGAAGGATACCCGATACAAGGATATCAAGGGCCGTACATGGATAGGCAGCTTTGATTTCAGTTACAAAGGCCGCAACCTTATCATACGCGGTAATGCCGATTACGGTCATGTAGATGACGCCGTTACCATAAGCACCATCAAGCGTAACATGACATCAAACAACGCTCCTTACAAGAAGACGCCGGTGGGTCAATCAGCAATTACATACGGTGCAGAAGCTGGTTATGACGTGCTTGGTCTTACTGATAAGATTCAGGACAAGCTCTATCTGTTTGGCCGATATGAATACTATGATTCTTACATCCCGGCATCTGACCAGCAGGATTACACCTTTACCGATGTTCACCGCATCGCAGCAGGCATAAACTGGCTGCCCATACCGCAGATTGCTGTCAAGGCAGAGTTCTCAGAGCGCTTCCGTAAGGATAATTACAACAACGAGCCTTCTGTATCAATAGGTATCGCATATATGGGATTTTTCAAATAACAAAAACATAAAAGGAATATGAAGAACAAGTTCATTCTAGGAATGGCAGTAGCAACTTTAGCACTCACTGCCTGCAAAGACGACGACAAGAAAAGTGAGAACACAGTTTCTCTAGACAATGACATCAAGGCAGCTGTAGAGCAGTACGTACCAAATGTAATTTATACTACTTACAATGATCTGGCTACAGAGTCAAATGAACTTTATGAGCTTCTTGCCGCTGCGGCTGAAAAGGGTGTAGATGCACTCACTCAAGCTGAGATTGACGCCATCTGCGCAAAGTTCCTGCAGGCTCGTCAGTCATGGGAGGAGTCAGAGGCTTTTCTGTTCGGTGCCGCAACTGATTTCGGCATTGACCCGCACATTGACACATGGCCCCTTGATGTAGAGGCTCTCGCCGTAGCATTGAGCAACACCGATCAGGTCGATTCTCTTCGTAGCGAAAATGGTATTGCGTATGCATCTGGTAAGTTAGGTGCCGAACTGCTGGGATTCCACGGAATTGAGTTCATCCTGTTCCGTAACGGCCAGAACCGCACTGTTGAGGCTCTGCGTAGCAATGAGGATGATGAGGCATTCAACGGCAAGACCGTAACCGGAGCACAGGAGCTGATTTATGCAACAGCAGTGGCTGGTGACCTTCGTGACAACTGCTTCCGCCTGAGCGTATCATGGAATCCGGATGCTCCTGAGGCTTGGCAGGATCGTTGCGAGGAACTTGATGTACCTGTATCAATGACCGGTTCCGGCAAGACTTATGGTGAGAACATGCTGGGAGCAGCTAAAGCCGGAAGCACATATGCCACATGGCAGGAGACAATGTCGGATATACTCGTAGCCGGATGCTCAAACATCTGCAATGAGGTTGCCAACGTTAAGATGGGTAATGCCCACAATGGTGGGGATGTCAACTACATCGAGTCACCGTATAGCAAGAAGTCATTCCAGGATTTCATTGACAACATACTCAGTATTAAGTACTCACTCTATGGCAAGGCCGGAGCCACCACTCCTGAGAGCAATTCCATTATAAATGTACTCAAGAGCTATAATTATAATGGTGTAACAAACCTGCAAGACAAACTGAAAGCTTCAGTTGATGCTCTCAAAGCATGCCAGAATGAGGGTGCATTCGTAGACATCTATGACTATGATGTAGTTCAGGACGCAATGGATGTAATCAACGAACTTGATGAGGAACTCAACAAGGCTGCCCAATGGATTGTAAAACAGTAATATGATATGCAAATAAAAGGATTTGGAATAGCCCTTTTAGGGCTTGCCGTTGCCGTCGGATGTACCGACGGCAATAGCGGTTTTAAGGAGAGTGTAAAAAACAGGGAGCCCGATGCCAAGTACGTAGGCCAGGCAGTAGGCAACTTCAGTGCCGATGAGTGGTATCCTGGTGGCCAATTGGGAACAACTGACAATGTGACCGCAGGATGCTACGAGGATGAGACTCCCTCTGTAGAACAGCAGGGACTGATGACCGCCTTCAATCTTGGAGAAGCTGCGTTTGAGCGTAAATATACCACCTCTACAGCTCCGTTCAAGGGCCTGGGTCCGGCTTATGTACGCTCATCATGTCTGGATTGTCACCCGGGTTACGGACACGGCAAGCGTCAGTCACAGTATCGTGCCGAGTTCGGTAACGGTTATCTGCTGGTAATCTATCATCCTGCAGATGACCAGAACAGTGATGATGGCCCATATGTATCGGAGGTGACCGGTATGCCGCAGACCAAAGCTACATATCCTTTCCTGCCTCCTATCG
This sequence comes from Bacteroidales bacterium UBA1182, assembly GCA_002310015.1. Lineage (GTDB taxonomy): Bacteria > Bacteroidota > Bacteroidia > Bacteroidales > Bacteroidaceae > Colenecus. The sequence continues at coordinate 26,239 of DBYQ01000022.1, read as the reverse complement.
ATGAGGAACAGATTGATATCCAATGGAAAAACGTAACCGAGATGGAGAGCGGACTGCCCATGCAGTTCCCCGACGGTGAGGAGTACAGCCTGATTTATCCTGAAGTATACATTCCGGAGTCAGCTTTCAATACCAACCCCACCCCATATCAGACAGGAGCAGTGGCATTCCGTCTGGAATCAACCATCGGTATAATAGGTTCAGGTCTTTTGGATGCCATACCACAGGACAGCATCCGCGAGCAGTACCGCAGCGAGGCACGTTTTGTTGATCTCAACCCGGCCTTCTGGGATAAGGATGCCAATGATTTTGCCGCAGGTGCCTGGTATGGATATGAAAAATTGGGTGAGGGCCGTTATGCTGACGGAACTCCTGCTTCAACTGGAACCAAACTGCTCAAACGTTTCACATACGCTATGACACGTGCTTCTCTTCAGGATGGTGCCGGTGCCAACGCTATCTGGAACATAACCAACGTGAGCCGCAGTGATCGCCCCTATCTGTACACCACCAAGGCATGGGCCAAGGCAATGTCAGAGAATGCACAGGTCATTGCCGCTATCAAGGCTGACCCTTCATCACCTTATTATGCAAACGGCACAGATGAAGGTATTAAGGAGGCTGTACTCAACCTGCTTGACCCATCTACCAACCAGTTTGACAACCAGTGGCACAACTTCACCCCTGAAATGAGTGACGATCAGTACTATAATTTCATGGTCTGGCACCGCGGACTCTCCATACCGCGTGCACGTAACCTGAATCGCAAAGAGGTACAGTTGGGTAAGGAGGTATTCAACCGCATAGGATGCGCCACCTGTCACCGTCCGTCATGGAACACCGGCTCTGACAATTACTGGAAACCTGCCATATATGCAGATAAAGAACTGCCTCGCTATCAGGACCAGACCATCTGGCCTTACACCGATATGATCCAGCACCGTCTCTACATGAAGAACGGCATACACGGAAGCTGGTGCCGCACAACCCCGCTCTGGGGTCGCGGACTGTCACGCACCAATACCGGTGCTGAGGATCGTCTGCATGACAATCGCGCCCGTAACGTAATAGAGGCCATCATGTGGCATGGTTACAGCCAGAAGAGCGAGGGCTATCGCGCTACACAGAATTTCTACAATCTTTCAAAAGAGGAGCGTGATGCTGTTGTGGAATTCATCAATTCCATCTAACTTTACATTGTGAAAACAGACAAGATACTTAAATACCTATCTTTCGGTTCAGCGGCAGCCGTCATTCTGATGATGGCTGCTGCAACCGTTATTGAAAAGTTACTGGGCTCTTTCAAGGCTTTCCAGGTCATCTACCACAACCCTGTGTTCATAGCCTTATGGGCCATAACGGCAATATCAGGTATCATGTATCTTGTCAAACGCGGCAGCGTCAGGAAAACCGCCGTCTTTTTACTTCACATAGCATTTGTAATGATTCTGGCAGGTGCCCTGATAACCATGCTTACAGGCAAGAACGGCAGTATTCATCTGCGTCAGGGACAACCCGTAACTGAATGGGCTTCAGACGAGGGATTCCGCCAGCAGTTGCCTTTTACGCTCTGTCTGCAGGAGTTCAACATAGAGTATTATTCAGGCTCAATGGCTGCATCGGACTACAGCAGTACCATTCAGTTGACTGATGCCGATGAACACTCCACACATACCATATCCATGAACAACATACTCAAATACCGCGGATACCGTTTCTATCAGTCCAGTTATGATGAGGACCTCAAAGGCAGTATCCTGCAAGTCAGTTATGATCCTTGGGGAGTAACGATAACCTATACGGGATACATACTGCTGCTCATTTCAATGATAGCATTCTTTTTCCGCAAATCATCAGGTTTCCGCACTGCAATCAGGAACCTGAGGAAACAATCATTTGCACTAATGATCCTGCTCCTGGCATTCTCAGGTACAGCCCACGCCAGGACCAAATATGAGTTACCGGCCCTGCCCGACAGCATAGCCGCCCGTTTTGATGAGCTGCACGTCTATTACAATGACCGTATAGCACCTTTGCAGACTATGACCCGTGACTACAGCCTCAAGGCATACGGTAAGAACGGCTATCAGGGACTCAGCTCAACACAGGTTGTTACAGGCTGGCTATTCTGGTATGACTGGTGGAACGTGGTGCCTTTCAAACTCAAGGCCAAGGACCGTGGCACCAACACTGAAGCAGAGAAAGAATCAATCCGTATGCAGGCAGCATCGGGCCAGGCCTTCAAATTGTTCCCCCTGCATGTTGACGAGCAGAACGGAGAAGCCGTTCCTGACGGAGGCCAGATTGTTTGGTTTTCTTGCGATGACCCTCTGCCCGCCAATCTGGATTACAACACATGGGTATTCATACGCCGCTCCATTGACCTTATCAATGATGAGATAAAGAACGGGAATTGGGATCAGGTGAGCCTTATTCTCAGATCCATACGCAGATATCAGGAGAAAGAGGCCGGACAGGTACTGCCGTCAGCAAGACATTTTCGCGCAGAGATGCTCTACAACCGTATAGCACGACCCATGATTCCGTTCATGGCATCAATTACACTGGGACTCATACTGTTTGTCATCACGGGATTCATGATGACCCGCGGCCGCAAGGCTCCCAAACTGATGAGTATATCGTTGCTGGTACTGTCAATCATTCTGCTTACTTACCTCACACTTACGCTTGGCCTACGCTGGTACATATCGGGCCACGCACCGTTTGCAGGAAGTTACTCCGTAATGATGCTTATGGCCTGGCTAGTCTGCATTGCCATGATTGCATTCTACCGCAGCATTCCCATAATCCAACCCATGGGATTCATTCTGGCAGGATTCACCATGCTGGTGGCATCACTCGCCAGTTCCAATCCGCAGGTGACACACCTCATGCCAGTGCTTCAATCACCACTTTTGAGTATTCATGTGCTCTGCATGATGATATCATATACCTTGCTTGGCTTGATTGCTCTCACCGGAATCATGGGCCTGCTCATGCCTGCCAACGAATCAGCCATGCTGCGTGACATAAGTCTGGTGATACTATACCCGGCAGTATTCATACTGACCACAGGAATATTCTTGGGAGCCGTCTGGGCAAACATATCATGGGGCAGTTACTGGTCATGGGATCCCAAGGAGACATGGGCTCTTATTACCATGATGGTATATGCTGCAATGCTTCACAGCAGTACAGTATCCAGATTTGCAAGACCGCGTTTCTTCCACGCATACGCAATCATTGCGTTCCTTACCGTCCTTATTACTTACTTTGGAGTAAACCTCATATTGGGAGGTATGCACTCATACGCTTAAAGATATGGCTATACATCCTTCATCGGAGAGAGTTTTCAGCATCTTCCGGGAGCTGAACCGGATACCGCGTCCGTCACATCATGAGCAGCTGGTGGCCGACTATCTTTGCAGGTTTGCAGAGCGGCTGCATCTGGAGTATGAGAGAGACAAAGAGAACTGCGTGGTGATACGCAAGCCGGCCTCTCCCGGTCATGAGGGGGCCGAACCGATTGTTCTGCTCAACCACATGGATATGGTATGCGTAGGGATGAACGATCCTTTGACCACCCCTGTTGAGGCTTATGTGGAGAACGGATGGATGAAAGCCCGGGGCACTTCATTGGGAGCGGATAACGGCATCGGACTCTCCATAGCCCTTGCCGTGCTTGAAGATGACAGCATCATACATCCGGCATTAGAGGTAATCACTACTACCAATGAGGAGGACGGCATGTCTGGCGCATCGCAGTTAAGCCGGGACTTTCTGAAAGGCCGTAAGGTCATTAACCTTGACTCAGAGGACTATGACACCATCACTACCGGCGCAGCAGGAGCCTGCCTGCAGTTTCACCGCATCCCCATGAAACGTCTGCCTGCCCCCGGCGGCAAGCGGCGCTGGTACAGGATCCGCTTTGAGGGAGGACTGGGCGGTCATTCAGGCGTTGACATAAACAAAGGCCGATGCAGTGCCGTCATTGCCATGTGGGCCATACTGGCAGCCATTTACAACGAGTATGACTTTGATGTAGCAGCCATCAACGTAGGTGAGGCCAATGCCTCTATCGCCTCAAGGGCCGAGATAGTTGTATGCGTACCATCAGGTGAGGCCAGCGAGTTCGTAAAGCTGCAGCAGGACATGATAAATGAATGGCTGCATGAAGAATATCCGCAAGACCCCGGCATGACATCCACCATTGAGAAATGTGAAAGACTTGATACCATTATCCCCACCGATGCTTTTGAGGCGCTGATGAATTGTCTGGAACAGATTCCGCAAGGCGTAGTAAAAATGAGTGATGTTATGAAGGACACAGTGGAGACATCAAACAATGTGGGACGCATAGCCACTGAACAGGACCATATCTTCATTTCCACACATACGCGCAGTTTCATAGATAAAGAGATGGATGCACTGGCCAATGAGATAGCCGGTATTTTTACCGATGCCGGCGCACAAACGGAAGTTGTGATGCGGGCTCCCGCCTGGCAGGAAGACCAGCAGTCAGCCTTCCTGAAAATGGTGAGCGACACTTTCCGGGATGTGCTTGGCTGGCGTCCGCGAATGGTGGCCATGCACTTTGTGCTTGAAGCAGGATTCTTTGTGCAGCACTATCCGGGCATTCAGATAGCCAGCATAGGCCCACGCATAATGGAGCCCCACTCCACAAGTGAACGGGTAGAGCTATCAACCGTCAATGATATCTGGACAGTCCTGCTGGAATTGCTGGAACGTCTATCGGTATAGTCTAATAATTACTGCAGATTGACCTCAGCTATATCAATCAGATTGTTGATTATGGCATAGATGGTAAGGCCAGCAGGTGAATGGATCTGTAGCTTGGCGGAAATGTTGCGGCGATGAGTGGTAACGGTGTGTATTGAAAGGAACAGTTTATCGGCAATCTCCTTGTTGGACATACCCTTGGCTACACATCTTATTATGTCTTTCTCACGGTCACTTATCAACGCCAGGCTGCTGCTTCCGTACTCGGGTGCGCCTGTCTGCAACTGCTCACTACTTACAACGGCGGCCTTTTCAAGTTTCATTACGGCAGGAACAAAGAGACGTTCCTCTATCTCGCTGTGTGAAATAAGGTCATTCTCACAGTTTATGATGTCATAAAGAGCAGAGTTGAGAAGGTCGTTATTGGGCTGACGATAGTGACGTATCACGATATCCTTAAGTTCCTTAAGCTTCTCAGAACCATTATCATGACTTACTGAGTACTTGGAGATGTTGAACTTTCCTGTAGGTTGGCCATGCAATAACTTCTCCACATATACGAATATGGTATCGTTCTCATATTTCATGTGGTTCTCCACCTCAACGGTATAGTCATCATAGAATTTGAGTATCAGGAACGCCACGTCATTCACGTCATTGCAGTTGATGGCCTCAATCAGTTTGCGCCGGATGGTAGGGAGAATAAAATCACTGAAATATGTATGGGCCCGCTTAAGATAATCAATGATGGCAGGGAGTGAAACATTATAGCCCGTGTAGTTCTTGCCGGCAATAAGGTTTGCCACAGCCAGGAATGTGGAGCAGTCAACACCGTTCTCGCGGCATACCTCCTCTATGGTACTGTCACCGAATCCGAACTGTATTCCGAACCGGCTGATAACCAGAAGCAGCAGATTGTTATCATCAATCAGTTCCCTCATCTTGTCCTGACGGACATACTCAGATGCTTTTACGCCCATTTTCAATGCAAATAAGTCTAACTGAGTGCAAAATTAAAGCTTTCCACAATAACGAAATATACTCACAAATAGGTAAAATGACAATTGAGAATTGAGAGTTTAGAATTGAGAATTGATACGCAGAACCTGCGTGATCATTTACGCAGGTGCGTTTCATTTAATTCTCAATTCTCAACTCTCAATTCTCAATTACCTCTATTTAACTTCTTTATTTTTTCTTCTTGTCTTCCTTAATCTCCTCGGCCTGGGCTACGGGAGCATCTTCCTTCTTCTTGGCAAGATACTCGGGCAAGTTCAGACCAGCCATGTTGAAGAGGTCAGACATAGGAGGAACAGACTTGAGCAGTCCGCTCAGGAAGTTGGCGGTAGAGCCCTTTCCGTCGGCGCTGTTGCCTGAATCCCAAACGGTCACGTTGTCGAACTTGATACCCTTGATAGCCTCTACCTGAGTCTTTACAAGTTCCGGCATCTTCTCTGACATGAGCAGCATAAATGCCTTAGCGGCATCACCGCCTGCAGCCTGTACCATCTTGTCATAACCGGCAGCCTGCTTGGTCAGGATCTCAAAGTAACCCTTAGCCTCAGCTTCCATGCGGGCGAATATGGCATCAGCCTCACCCTTGGCACTTACACGCAGTTTCTCAGCCTCAGCCTCAGCGGCTATGATTATACGATCCTTCTCAACCTGCTGGGCAACCAGGATGTTGGCCTGCTGGGTTGAACGCTCACGCTCGGCACGGGCATTTTCTGCGTCACGCTCTGCGATGTAGGCATCCTGCAGTGCCTTAGCCTGCTGAACCTTCTCAGCAGTTACAGCCAGACGGTTAGCCTCAGCCTCTTTCTCACGGCGGAATGCATCTGAGTTTGCAATCTCAACCTTGGCGTTGTTTTCACCCTGTACGGCTACGGCGTTAGCCTGTGATGTACGGATACGTGTCTCCTTAACAGCCTCAGCCTTACCGATCTCACCGTTTCTGTCCTGCTCAGCCACGCTGACCTTAGCCTCGTTGATGGCCTTGGCGGCAGCCTCCTTACCCAGAGCCTGGATATAACCTGACTCATCCTTGATATCGGTTACGTTTACGTTGATAAGACGCAGACCTATCTTCTTGAGTTCAACCTCAACGTTCTTGGCAATCTTCTCCAGGAAGGTGTCACGGTCACTGTTGATCTCCTCAATTGACATGGTTGCAATGACCAGACGCAGCTGACCGAACAGGATATCACGTGCCAGTTCCTGAATCTCCTCGGCTGTGAGGCCCAGCAGACGCTCGGCAGCGTTGTTCATGCTGTCAGGCTCTGTTGAAATACCTACCGTGAATCGGCAGGGCACATCCACGCGGATGTTCTGACGGCTCAGGGCATTGGTCAGATTGGCATCTATAGAAATAGGTGTCAGGCTCAGATAAGCATAGTCCTGAATAACAGGCCATACAAACTTACCGCCACCGTGTATACACTTGGCTGAGCCGCCACCGGTCTTACCGTAAACTACCAGAATCTTGTCCGAAGGGCAACGTCTGTACCTGCGGATAATTGTTGCAAACAGAATGAAAAGGAGGACTACTCCTATCACTACCAGAATTGAAATGTTGTTTTCGTTCATTTTTTATTTAGAGTATTAAGTTATTGATTATCTATCTATTGAGACTATAGAATTAAAAAAGCGAAACGCACCGGATGGCAATTCTCAATTTTCAATTTTCAATTCTCAATTCTCAATTCTCAATTTAATTTATTTCACCAGCAAAAGGTCATCCCCCAGCACCGCCAGTATCTCAACATGGCCGCCAGTGGCAATCTCCGCATCGCTGTCTGTAACAGCATCCACCTCATGTACAGAACCCTTCACGCTCACCTGCACCTTGCCGCGTCCTGAACGGCCGGCGGGAATACGCAGATATACATCGGCCTTAAGCCCTACAGCCTCCTGCAGCTTGAAACTGCCGTCATGTGAAAGTTTCATGACCTGACGGAACATGAACACGAATGCAAGCACAAACACCAATCCCACGGCAATGGCCACTACTTGCAGCAACCACTTTTTTTCAATTGAGCTAAACAGCAAAGCGCCAGCCCAACCGTAGCCCAGCAGGAAATTGATGAGATTGCGGAATGAGAACACTCCACTCAGGGAGCCGTCTTCCATGGAATCAATGGAACCGTCCATTGGTCCGGCGTCAACATCGGCATCAGTACCCAACCCCACAAAAGTCATGATAGTCTGAATCAGGAAAACAAGCGATGCACAAAGTGCAATGACCCAGAAAAACTTCTGCAGTGGTTCAAGAGAATTGAATAAATCCATCATAGCTAAAACAATTATTGGTTAATTATTAGTTTGGGATAAACCCGTTTCTACAAAAATAGTGATTCCTATGGAATATTTCCAAACCTACATAAAAAAAAACATTAACTTTGCGTGAATTTGAATTTATGGAACTCCCAATGTATGACACGCTGCTCAGTTTGCCTCTTTTTCAGGGCATGAACCAGGCTGACTTCAACAGTCTGCTGCAGAAAATACGTCTGGATTTCATCCGATATGAATCCGGGAGCACCATAATCAGCACAGGCGACAGATGCAAAAGCCTGGCCTTTCTCATTAACGGCACGGTAGAGAGTTCAAGAGACGGCATGAACGGCCGCTTTACCTTTAAGGAGACCATAGAGGCCCCCTACCTCATTGAGCCCTACTCCATGTTCGGAAGAGCCGGCCAGTACCAACGCACCTACACAGCTGCCACCACATGCGGTTTCCTTATGGTTGACAAACAGTACATCTATACGGAACTGGGCAAGTATAATATTTGCCGCATGAACCTGCTTAACATACTGAGCGGACGTGTGCAGCAGCTGGACAGCCATATCTGGAGCATTGACGGCATGAACCTGAGGGAACGCATAATACGTTTCACCAAAGGCCTGTCAGATATCCAGACCGGACAGAAACAGCTCATAATCAAAATGAATGACCTGGCTACCCTGATGGATGCCACAAGACTGAATGTTTCACGTGAATTGAACGCCCTTGAGGCCGACGGACTCATCTCCCTGCGCCGAAAGGAGATTGTCATACCCGCACTTGAAAACCTGGTTTGACTATGAATGAAGCAAAGAAAGCGGCGCTTGACTGCCGATACGCAAGAATGGCTCTGATATGGGCTGAAAACTCCTACTGCGTCCGACGCAAGGTAGGCGCTCTTGTGGTTAAAGATAATATGATTATATCCGACGGATACAACGGTACCCCCACCGGATTTGAGAATATATGTGAAGATGATAACAATGTTTCCAAGCCGTATGTACTTCATGCCGAGGCCAATGCCATAACCAAGTTGGCACGTTCATCAAACAGCAGCGAGGGTGCCACACTGTATGTCACGGCATCGCCCTGCATAGAATGTGCCAAACTTATCATACAATCCGGCATAAAGCGCGTCATTTACACAGAGCAGTACCGGCTCACCGATGGTGTTGACCTGCTCAAACGCGCAGGAATTGAAGTTAAATACCTTGACCTTAACTCTGAAGACAGCTCAAAATGAATATACTCAAAAAAATACTCTGGTCGCTGATTGTACTGATTATCGGTTTCTTTATCGGAAGCAGAGTGGTAATAACACTCATCAAGCAGCAGAAACCGGGCCACGAATACAGGATAGGCACCCTTGGGGTATCAAAGATACAGGCACTCATCAACGCACTTGACAAGAAATACGTGGAAAACGTCAACATGGATTCCATTATTGACTGTGCGCTTCCCGTCATTCTGCAGGAACTTGACCCGCATTCCGCATATTATCCCGCTGAAGAGACGCAAGAGAGCAACGATGAGCTTCACGGCAGTTTTTCAGGTATCGGCATACAGTTCTCCATGCAGGATGACACCGTACGCGTAAACAGTGTAATACACGGAGGTCCTTCTGAAAAGGTGGGAATCCTGGCAGGTGACCGCATAGTCCTCATCAACGACTCTGTATTTGCAGGAAAAAAGATATCCAGCAATGAAGTAGTCAAGAACCTGAAAGGCCCCAAAGGCACTAATGTTAAGGTGGGTATAATGCGTTCAGGAGAGCCCGGAATCCTGGATTTCAACATTGAACGCGGAGACATTCCGGTAAAGAGCGTAGATGCAGCCTACATGATTTCAAAGGAGGACGGTATAGGTTACATTATCATAAACAAATTTGGCGAGACCACCCTTACCGAGATGATGATAGGCCTGGCCGAGCTCAGCAGCAAAGGCATGAGGAAGCTCATCATTGACCTGCGCGGCAACACCGGAGGCTATCTTGGTGCCGCCATACAGATGGCCAATGAGTTCCTGCCCAAGAATGACCTTATAGTATATACACAGGGTGCCCACAGTCCGATATCCAAGACATATGCCAACGGACACGGACATTACACATCCACTCCGATAGTAGTACTGATAGATGAGTCATCAGCATCAGCTGCCGAGATTTTCACCGGAGCCATACAGGACAATGACCGCGGTACCATCGTAGGCCGCCGCTCATTCGGCAAAGGTCTTGTCCAGGAAGCCATTGAGTTCTCTGACGGCTCCAGCATGCGCATAACCATAGCACGCTACTACACACCTTCAGGCCGTTGCATCCAGAAACCATACGGTGAATCCGATGAAGACTATGCCATGGACCTCCTCAAGCGTTACGAGCACGGTGAGTTCTTCAGTGCTGACAGCATCAAGCAGGATGAGAGTGAGATATACAAGACCAAAGGAGGCCGCACCGTATATGGCGGAGGCGGAATCATGCCAGATATTTTTGTAGCACAAGACACCACAGGCTACTCCAGATACTACTCCAACGTAGTACGCAAGAGCCTTGTCAACAAGTTCTCATTCAAGTATGTGGATACCAACAGAAGCATATTCTCAGGTTTCAGTACATATCAGGAAGTTGTCAGCTACCTTGACAAGAAGAATGTGCTGAACAAGTTCTATGAATTTGCTGAAAAGAACGGTATCAAGAGAGATGAGACACTGACTAAACCAGCCATAAACCAGATGCGTCAGGCACTCTATGCCAACATAATATATGATGCTCTGGATATGCAGGACTACTTAGGTTTCATAAACACCACAGACCCTGCAGTAATCAAGGCCATCGAGGTACTGAAACAGTAAATCCGGTTAACGTAAAACAATCTGTGTTATAACCTGAGCGCCCACCTGTGCATTCAGGCGTGCCACCAGTTCTGTACGGCGCATCATCAGCTCATTACGCAATGCAGCCGATGATACAGTCACAAACAGTACCTGATTGTATATCTTAAGGTCTTTGGTGTATTTGGATACAGCAGGACCAAGTACGGTATCCCATGCGTTGATAAGCCTGTGCTCATTAAGCGGAGTTTCCAGCCCCATCTCACGCAGATACTGGAGTATCACGCCGCCCACCTTCTCTGATTCAGTCTTTCTCATAGCACATTGCCGTTCTCTATCGTAAACACCTTGTAATCACAGCCGGCATCCGCAAGAATGCCGTCTATATGGTTGCGGTCCACATCAGTTATGAATACCTGCCCGAATTCCTGATCCGATACGATAGACAGGATACGTGATACACGGACGGCATCCAAACGGTCAAATATATCATCGAGCAGAAGTATGGGACGTTTCCGGCAAGTCTCTTTCAACAGCCTGTACTGCGCCAGCTTAAGGGCCACGAGATAGCTTTTGTTCTGCCCCTGTGATCCCTCACGGCGTATAGGATATCCGTCTAGATTCATCTCCAGTTCATCCTTGTGTATTCCGTGAAGCGTATAACCGGCGTTTCTGTCAAGCGCACGCCCATTCTCAAACTGAGCCAACAGGTCACCCCGCTCTACGTGTGATGAATATGAGAGTGAAACCTGCTCTGAAGAATCGCCTATCAAAGAATACATCTCGCTGAAACACGGCACTAGCCTGTCAGTCAAAGCCTTACGCCTTTCATATATCTTAACGCCCGTATCGGCCATAATCTGCTCCCACATCAGGAACATTTCCCTGTCAGGCTCACTCTCCATCTTGAGCAGGACATTACGCTGTTGGAGCGCCTTGTTGTATGATATCAGCAGTTTAAGGTATTCAGTATCATACTGTGAGATAATGATATCCATGAAACGCCTACGCTCATCGGACCCGCCAGAAATCAGTTCCGTATCCTGAGGCGATACCATAACGAGCGGTATATAACCTATGTGGTCAGAGAACCGCTGATACTCCTTACCGTCACGCTTAATCTGCTTATGTCCCTTGAATCTTGACATACAGCCTATTACCGTCTTATCACCTGAGGGCAGGATATATGAGCCCTGCAGCTGATAGCATTCAGCGCCGTGCCTTACAGTCTGCTGGTCAGTAAGACTTACAGAACTCTTGCAGAAAGAGAGGCAATAGATGGCATCAAGCAAGTTTGTCTTGCCCATACCGTTCTTTCCCACAAAGCAATTCAGCTTGGGTGAGAACTCAAGGTCAGCCTGCACTATATTTCTGTAATCCTGTACAAACAGATGGTCAAGTAGCATGTCAGATATCATTTGATGAATGCGAAATTACTTTTCTTTTCCGAATATCAGTCTTTTTTGAATCAAATTGTATTCGCATAGTAAAAAAATAACTATTTTTGCACCCGCAAATAAAAGAGGAAATGGCAAAGAAATCAGTAACTCCCGCTCCAAAGCAGGACCAGAAAGGCCTTGAAGAGGCTTTGTCAAAGTCAGAACAGTTTTTTGAGAACAACAAGAAGACCATCTTCGGCGCTCTCATAGCAATTATAGTAATCATTGCCGGCGGCATGCTTTACAATGCAAAAGTTGCACAGCCGCGTCAGATCAAGGCTGCCGAGGCCATATTCCCCGGTGAAACATATTTCATCAACGGTGATTATGAGACAGCTCTCAACGGCGATGCTTACGGATTTGAAGGTTTTGAGGCTCTGGCTGACAAGTTCAAGGGCACCAAGGCCAATAAGCTGGCTAACCTCTATGCAGGTCTCTGCTACGCACAGCTTGACAGCATGGATGTAGCTGAGAAATATCTTTCCAAGTTCAAAGGAAACGACCAGATGGTAAGCCCCGCAGCTCTCGGAGCACTTGCCAACTGCTACGCCACCAACGGTCAGGTAAGCAAGGCTGCCACAACATTTGAGAAGGCTGCCAAGAACGCTGACAACAAGGTACTCTCACCTTATTACTATTTACAGGCAGGTATCATCTATGAGTCACTTGACCAGTCAGCCAAGGCTCTCAAGCTCTACAAGATGATCAAGGTCAATTATCCGGACTCTTATGAGGCAAGGGAAATTGACAAATACATAGCCCGTCTTACAAGCAAGTAATCAAGACAGGTTTCAGGCTGGGTGAATTCCAGAGTGGCCAAATGGGGCAGACTGTAAATCTGCTGTCTCTCGACTTCGGTGGTTCGAATCCATCTTCACCCACAAAACAACGTCCCTTTCGGGGCGTTTTTTTGTGGGCGGAGATGGATTCAGATGGCCTATTTTTATTTCGCTACGCGAAAGCGCTCACTCCGTGAGCTTGGCGGCCCTCCGGGACCGCTCTCACCCTCCGGGTTCGCCCCATTACTTTACTATTATTTTGAAAGAAGCGATGCGATGATATCACGGTATGAGCGGCTGACGGGGATGGGGTTGATGCCCTCCTGGTCAAGGATTACGTAGAGATTGTCGCGATCGTTGTTGAAGAACTTGACCTTGGCTATATTGATGAGGTAGGAGCGGTGGCATCGGGTTATCTGGCCCTCCAGATCATCCTCAATATTCTTGGCGGTAGTACGTATCATGGAGTTGCGTACGGTACCGTCCTGCTCATAGAATACCTTGACGTAATTATCTTCAGATACGGCATAGAGTATGTCCATGATACGGAGCGATAGTTTTATCTTACCGTTGTTGTCATGTATGGAGACCATGAGGGTTTCTTTTGACTTGGCATCCGCTTTACCTGACTGAATTTTGAGACCGTGTGCATAGCCGAACAGATAGGCTATCATATAAGGTATTACCAGTATCAGGAAGATGCAGAAAATGGCTCTTGGTGCAAGCTCTACTAATGTGACGTCATTCTGCTTGACCAGCATGGTTATTGATATGTAAATGACGGATACAAAAAAAACTTCAGCCAGGGAGAATAGTATCAGCCCCCATACGCCTACTCCGTATTTTCGGTTTAGTTCCATAAGCAGGATCTTGCTTGAGAGCAGGAACAGGACGGAGAAAGCATACATGGTGGTTGTACCAAGCAGCATGTAGCTGTCTCTCAGGGTAAACCAGTATGTTGATGAAAAGGGAGAGTAAAGCTGAAGGAACAGTATGGAAAACACCACTATGAACAGTACGGTAAGGAATAGGAATTTCCTTGTGAACATATAATCTGGAATCTTGTTCATGTGGCGTAACTTGTTTGTAGCGCGAAGATAAAGATTTTTCTTATTCCGCCCAAATATGGGGTGTGGGGTGAATTGCCAAGCGTCAAATGGCGGCAATTCGCCACATCGTCCGCATCGGATGCCCCAAACAGGGGCTATTATTATAATGTGGCGGTATCTTGGGGTACATTTGCGGCTGAATTTAAAAACATAATTATGGCAAGACTTATTTACAGAACTCCAGATTGTGACATGAACGCCACAAGCGTCATCAAAATGTTTGAAGACAGTTTCCGCCGTCATTGGGACAACCTTGCTTTGTCCGATTTCCGCGGCGAGAGAATTACTTACGCTGAGTTGGCCAAACGCATAGCCCGCGTACATATTTTGCTTGAAACTACAGGCATCAAACCCGGTGACAAGGTTGCTCTTTGCGGTAAGAACTGCCTGGCATGGGGCGTAGCATTCTTTGGAGTCTATACATACGGTGCAATTCCTGTACCTATCCTGAATGATTTCAAACCCGGTAACGTACACACATTGGTGAACCATTCTGAGGCCAAGATCCTTATGGTAGGTGATGTGGTGCTGGCCGGTATGGTTCCTGAGGAAATGCCAGATATCCTGGGTATGATCCTTATGAACGATATGTCACTCCAGTTCAGCCGTTCAAAGGAACTTGACAAGGCTATGAAGACTCTTGACGAGTGCTTTGACAAGAAATATCCTAAAGGCTTCACAAAAGAGGATATCAAATATGAGGCTGAGAAGAATACCAATGACCTGGCTGTCCTGAACTATACATCAGGTACCACAGGTGATCCCAAGGGCGTTATGGTTCCTTACCGTGCAATGCTCGTGAACCTCAAGTTCGCCTGCAGCGTACTTCCTCTTACCAAGGGCGAGACCGTGGTTTCAATCCTGCCTATGGCTCATATGTTCGGTCTGGCATTCCAGCTCATGTTTGAGTTGCTGCTGGGCGCCAGCATCTGCTATCTGGGCAAGATGCCTTCACCCAAGATCCTGTTCGATGCATTCGCAGAGGAGAAGCCTAAGCTTATCATCACCGTACCTCTGGTAATTGAGAAGGTTATCAAGCAGAAGATACAGCCTGTCATGGAGAAGCCTCTCATGAAGGTTCTTATGGCTATTCCCGGCGTAAACCGCATAATAGGCGGCAAGATCCGTTCCAAGATTATTGATGCATTCGGCGGTGAGATGGATTGCCTTATCGTAGGTGGTGCCGCTCTTAATGCCGATGTTGAGAAGATTCTGCGTAAGCTGCACTTCCCGTACACCGTTGGTTACGGCAGCACTGAGTGTGCTCCGCTTATTTCATACGTTGATTGGGAGAAATACAAGGCCGGATCATGCGGTATTGCCGTTCCGGGTTGCCCAGTCCAGGTTTTCAGCGATGCTCCGGGTAATGTGGGCGAACTGTTGGTAAAGGGTGACAATGTGATGCTTGGCTATTACAAGAATCCTAATGCCACACGTGACGTTATTGATCCTGAGGGATGGTTCCATACCGGTGACCTGGGTACAATTGACAAGCAGGGTTACATCTTCATCAAGGGTCGCAGCAAGAACATGATTCTTGGTCCTTCTGGTCAGAATATCTATCCTGAGGAGATTGAGGATATGTACATGAATCAGCAGTTTGTATCTGAGGTGCTGGTGGTAGAGCGTAGCCGTAAGCTTGTAGCTCTGGTATTTCCTGATTATGAGGCTGGCAAGGCTGCCGGTCTGAATGAGCAGCAGGTACTGGCACATCTTGAAGGTGACCGTAAGAAAATCAACGAGATGCTTCCCGGTTACTCACAGGTATCCAAACTGGAGATCCGTACCGAGCCGTTTGAGAAGACTCCCAAGCGCAGCATACGCCGCGGACTTTATAAGTAATTGAGAGTTGAGAATTGAGAGTTGAGAATTATAAAAGGCTTGCAATTTCTTGCAAGCCTTTTATATGTCGCGGGCTATTACGCAGGTTCTGCGTATTAATTCTCAATTAATACCCAAAATCTGCTTGATCAGGGGAACGACGGCGGTCTTGAGGGATTTGTCATTGAGGCGATGCTCGCCGTCAAAGCGCTGTGCGTTAGTGTAGTACTTCTTAAAGAGGTCATAACAGTTGACGGTGGTGTCATGCATACCGAACAGGCCGTAGGTGTTCTCGCGGTCAAAATCAGTGATGCCTTTGAACTGCTGGCGTTCCATCATGTTGAAGTTCTTGACAATCTGTCCCGTTATCTTGAAGGTCTTCTGGCCGTCCTTGCGTCCGTTCTGGAAAGGGTAGGTGGTATTGGCCTTCATCACCTTTGACATGGTTGACATGTTGAATGACGGGTTCACACATATCTTCTTGTAGCCGAACATCTGCTGGGCATACATGGCGCCCATGGATGTGCCTACTATGATATCGGGTTTCTGCTCCTCAACGTACTGGCGCAGATATGGAAGAGCCTCAATAGGGTCAACGGGGATATCGGGGGCGCAAACCTCAAGCTCCGGAAGCATGTGGCGCAGGCTCTCAACCGTACCGCTTGCTCCTGATGACATGAAGCCGTGAAAATAGACCAGCTTCATTTACTTTCCGGCTTTGAGGCCTTTGATTACGGCGTTGGTGAATCCGGCCTCCTCCATTGCATTCAGACCTTTGATGGTGATGCCGCCGGGGGTGGTAACCTTGTCAACCTCCTGCTCGGGATGTGAACCGTGAGCCAGAAGCAGTTCTACTGCGCCCTTGATGGTACCCAGAACAATCTCCTGAGCATCCTTGGGATAGAAGCCCATTTCAACGCCGCCCTCAACGTTGGCGCGGATATAACGGAATACGTATGCTATGCCGCATGATGCAAGCGCTGTGCCGGCGGTCATCTGCTTCTCTTCAACCTGCTTGGCGAATCCAACCTGGCTGAACAGTTTCTGTACCAGAGCAAGGTTCTTCTGTGTGGCATTGGCGGTGCAGTAGAAGAATACACCTGCGCCCACTTCAACTGCAATATTAGGGATAAGATATACTATCTGGGGCAGTGCGCCGTCCTTGCTGAACAGCTCAGCCAGTTTCTCTGTTCCTACGCCTGCGGCAATTGAGATGATGAACTGCTTCTTGTAATCGAGTGCATCCTTTACCTCCTCAACGGCAGAGGGCATGATCCACGGCTTAACGGCAAACAGCACAATGTCGGCGCCCTTTACAGCCTTGGCGTTCTCCTTTGATATACCTATGCCCGGTACATCCTTCTTGAGAGCTTCAAGTGTGGCGTCACTACGGTCGCAGCAGGTAATATCCTTTGCTGCGAACACTTTCTTTGCGGCAAATCCGCGAGCTATTGCGCCTCCCATATTTCCGGCGCCGATAATCGTAATCTTCATATTTGTTTTTGCTATTTGTTCTACTCTACAGGTTTTCCGTATTCCAAAATGGTATCGGACGGAATGTCTATACGATCTGTCCAATACACGCAGGTTCGTGATGAATCCAACTGGACATTTTGGAAAAGACCGTATTCTGATTCAAGCGCACTGAAATCAGTTAAGGTCTTTATGTCGTCCTTAACATCATACTCCACCTTTTTCCCGTCATCAAATTCAACGAGAAGGATGTAGTTTTCAAGTGGTTGTATGCTTTTTATGCGCGGTATCATCGTTTCTATTTTTATTGAAGTGGTTCAAGTTTAGTGAAAACTTGGGTGTTCCACATTTCAATTAATTTATCGTAATTGGCTTCAAGCCATTCTTTTACTAAATTTTGTGCTTTTAAAGGTAAATCTCCGTCTATCATCTGTTTTCTTAGTTTTGATCATTGTATCTTCCATTATAATTCATGATTAGACATTTGTATCTGCAATTATACTGCTTTTTGCCGAAACCCACAAAAAAAAATGAATTCACTCGCGTGAACTCAATTTTTTCAATTTCCTCCGCAGGGACCTTTTCCCTTTGGAGTGGACCTTGCAATTTTCACAAATTCTCGGGTCCGAACCTAATTACTAACCAATTAATGCTTATGAGAATTATCCTTTGTTTTCGACCGCAAAGGTCGGTACTTTTTTCTTACGTTGTCACTTAAAATATTTTAAAGCGAGAAAAACAAAGTTAATCACAAATAATAGACTAATTGATTGGTTTTCAGTTTATTAATATATTAATTCCGACTTTTAGTCCAAATCCTTCAACCAAAGGTCACTTGAAACATCGCTTGGCATAGCCCAACCGCCGCGTGGTGAAAGCGAAATTCCGAACACATCTGGCCCGTCACACATGCATGAACGCTTGAACTGCTGGCTGAAGAAACGCTTCAGGAAAACCTTCAGCCAACGGCATATCTCCTCGCGACTGAATTCACCCGCAAAAGCCTCAGTAGCCAGGTCAAGAATCTCACGCGGAGAAAGGCATTGGCCCATAAAGTACCAGATAAAGAAATCATGCAGACGGTACGGCCCTATTATATCCTCAGTCTTCTGCGTCTGGTTGCCGCCAGGCAGAAGCTCCGGACTGATAGGCGTATCTATCACATCAAGCAGGTATGGCTTTACAGAAGCATCCAGTTTATTCTCGGCCACATACCTTATTATATGCTGAATGGCAGTCTTGGGAACGCCGCCGTTCACAGCATACATGGACATATGGTCACCGTTGTAAGTGCACCAGCCGAGTGACAGCTCAGACAGGTCACCCGTGCCTATCACAAGTGCGCCTGTCTCATTGGCCACATCCATAAGTATCTGGGTACGCTCACGTGCCTGGGCATTCTCGTATGCCGAATCATGCACGGCTGGATCATGCCCTATATCACGCAGGTGGAGCAGACAAGCCTCCTTGATGTTTATCTCACGCCACTCTATTCCAAGTGACTTCATCATGCCCACAGCATTGTTATATGTGCGGTCAGTCGTGCCGAATCCGGGCAGTGTAATTCCCACCAGATTCTTGCGGTCCAACCCCATGCTGTCAAGCGTGCATACGCATACCAAAAGAGCCAGAGTGGAATCCAATCCTCCTGATACGCCCAGCACCATTTTCCTGAAACCGGTATGCTCCAGGCGCGTTCTCAGGGCACCGCACTGTATGGCAAAAGCCTCACGGGCCTTACGCTCGGTATCACAGCACATGAAAGGATCGGCCGTGACACCTTCAACACCCAATTCCGGCACCTCAGCTTTCCTACCTGCCTTACAGGCAGTATCAATCTCAGCCACAGCAAGGCCGCTGAAGGGTGATTCAAGGACCTTAAGGCTACCGCATGCGGCTATCGCTGCAAATCCGGGATACCAGTAATCAGTGCTGGACTCACCTTTTCCGGCCGATGCCAGAACAACCGTACAACCGTTATCGGCAGAATACCTTGCAACGGTATAATGCAGGCTGTCAAGGGCTCCTACCCTGCCCTCAATGGCATTAGGGCAGAGAACAATGCCTTTATACGGAACTCCGTCCTCAAGTTCTGACGGGAATGCCACAGAAACCGGGCAGTCTATGCCTGACCGTATATCAAGAACAGTATCAATCTGTCTGAAACCCTTGTCATCAGCAGCATCTGAGAACCATCTTTGAGAGGGTGCAGGTTCAGTCCTGTAGCCCAGTATCTTACCGCCTTTAATGAACGCCAAGGCATTGTAGAGCCTGCCATCTTTTTCAAGAGGCAGACCTACTACAGCCATTGGTTCAAGTTTAGAAGTCTGGCGTGACAACCATTTCAGCGCCTCGGCAGACTTTGTTATAAGAAGATTGTTACAGAGCAGATCACCCGCAGTATAACCGGTAAGACACAACAACGGAAAACATACAATCTGTACGCCATAGGCATCGGCCTTACGGATAAGTTCCAGGCAAGCCTCCGCATTAGCCATAGGCTGCGCAAGCTTAAGCTCCGGTACTGCTGCTGCAACTTTAATCATATCACTTATTTTTTAGGAGTTACCCCCTGAAGCTCAAGCATCTTATATGCATAGCGGCGGCCCATCTCACGGTAACCCTCGGCATCAAAATGCAGATGGTCAAATCCGGTAGTTGCACCGGCCGATGAAATGACGTATGAGTTAGGCAGTACATCGGGCAGTTTTGCAATGATCTCATTCATGGATGCGCTGCGGCCCTGTACATCGGCATTGACAACCTCACCGGCAAGCAGAGGAACCTTCTTGGCATCCAGGCCCAGATCCTCAATCAGAGTCTCATATACATACTTAACCTTCTCAGGCCAATCCTCCTCGTTGATGTTTGACTCACCCTGATGCATCAGGAATCCCTTGATGACACCCACCTTCTGGGCCTCCTTGGCGCAATCAAGCAGACGCTGGTAGCAGTTGTTGTCATAAGGAGCAATCCAGTTCTTCATCCAGGCTGCGGCATTGTCACCATACTCCTGGGCGCGATCCTTCATGAACGCCTCAATCTTGCAGCCGCCCACAGCTACGTTGATAACACCTACACGTACCTTCTCCGGCAGGTTGTCAACCATAGTACGGCCAAAATAATCAACAGGGGTAAGACCGTTGGTCTCACGGCAGAGAGGCGGAACGGCGGTGTACCACTCAAACTGCTTACGCTCCATCTTGGGGAAATCAACAGCGGCCATCATAAGCCAACGGTCACTGATACCTTCACGATCCTGATCCTCTATGCGGGCGTTACCCTCCATATTAGACTGGCCGAATGCCAGATAGATGTAAAAGTTCTTGTCCGGTTTAGTCTTCACGCCGCTCTGAGAGCTGCATGCAACTGTTGCCAGAACGGCAACTGCAATGAATAATTTCTTAAGCATAATTATTGGTTCTGATAAAACAATAGACTTTTTGAAGTCTGCAACAGCAAAAGTAGGCAAAAATCTGTGCCGATAATACCTATATAAAAGAAAAATGCAGAGCACAAAAGTACCCTGCATTCTATCCTTTTGAATCTAAAATCAGATCTGGGCTTCAGCCTCCTTGAGCATCTCCTCACTTGGTGTGATGTAAATCTCTACACGACGGTTCTGAGCACGGCCCTCCTCGGTATCGTTGCTGGCAACCGGCATAGTGAATGACATACCCCTGGAAATCATGTTATCCTTGTCCATACCGCACTTCTTGAGGTAAGAAGCAACAGCGTCAGCGCGCTTTGCAGAAACCTTCTGATTAGCCTCCTCTGTACCTACATTGTCTGTGTGGCCGTAAATTGTGACGACAACCGGCTCACTCTTCATGATGTCAGCAAACTTCTTAAGTTCCTCTTTTGCACCATCACTCAAGTTAGAGCTGTTGAAGCCAAACAGGATACCGCCATCAAAAGTGTATTTCTTACCGCGAAAACCATTCACGTCAGTAATATCCTCAATTTTGACATCCTCAAGAGCAGCAGCAAGTTCCTCAGCCTTCTTATCCATACGGTTGCCGATGATAGCACCAGCACCGCCGCCTACGCCTGCACCTACAGCTGCACCTATGGCTGCGCTCTGTGCATCGCCACCAAGAAGAATACCGATACCAGCACCGATAGCAGCACCTGCACCACCACCAATCAGACCGCCATTAGCAGTTTTTGACCATGAAGAACAACCTGCAACTGAGAAAACCAGTGTTGCAGCAAGCAAAATAGATAGTACTTTTTTCATATTTGTTTGTTTAGAGTTAAGTATCAGTTATTTTATCCGAGATGCAAAATTATGTTTATTTTTGAATAAATGTCATTATTCTCCCTCTTTTTTAGAAATGTGAGTATATTTGCCGGCAGACAACAAACCAAATATTATACTTATGAAGAAGATCAACCTTATTATTGCGGTCACAGCACCTCTACTGGTCGTTTCATGCATGAAAGCCGGCCAGAAAACAACAACTGAAACACAGGCTGTAAAAGACAACAATGTCATTGTAAACGTACCGCGTGGCGAACAGGCTCCCCCCGCCAATCCCGGACAGCGCAACTTTGGCGGTATGATGCCGATGGGCGGCGCCAACCGTCAGCGCACACAGCGCCCCCAGGGCCAGGGGCAGGGTCAGGCCGCACAGCGTCCCCCTATCCAGATGCCCACCATGCAGCGTCCCGCTCAGCAGGTCCGCACAGTATCGCTCAAGGAGCTCTCCATGAGTGACCCCTTCATCTACCCGGATCCCGAAACCAAGACCTACTGGCTCACCGGCACCGGCGGTGCACTCTACAAGAGCACTGACCTGGAGATGTGGACAGGTCCTTATAACGTAATTGACATTTCCGGCACATGGATGCAGGGCCAGTTCGTTGCTGCTGCCGAGATACATAAGTTCGGCGACAAGTTCTACTATGCAGGCACCTGGAACAACCACGGAGTATGCATTGAGCAGGTTCCGCGCCGTTACAACGTACCTTTGAACCAAACCCAGCTTCTGGTTTCCGATAAGGTTGACGGTCCCTATCTGCCGCTCGTAAAGGACTCTCTCTTCTGCCTTGGTCCCACAGACTGGGATATAATTGACGGAACACTCTATGAGGAGAATGACACCGTTTATATGGTATTCGTACATGAGTGGACACAGCTTATTGACGGAACAATGGCCTATATGCCTCTGTCAAAAGACCTGACACACCGTACTGCAGATCCTACCACCATCTTCCGCGCATCTGAAGCCGCATGGAGCAAGGAGATGAACTCTATAGGCGAGGCCACATTCGGCATGAAGATGCCGGGTTGGGTAACCGATGGTCCGCAGATGTTCCGCACCGAAACCGGTCGTCTGGGTATGCTATGGTCAAGCTGGGGTGAGAACCGCTATGCAAACGGTATCGCCTGGTCAACCAGCGGCAGCATAAAGGGTCCGTGGATTCAGGAAGAGGTGTCATTCAAGGGTGACAACTCCGGTCACGGAATGCTGTTCAAGAGCTTTGAGGGTCAGTTGCTCTACTCCGTTCACCACGACGGCGGTACCGGCCGCAAGCCTGAGATCTGGACTGTCGATGCATCGGGCGACAACCTGATTCTTGGCAAGAGAATACATTAAACCACTCCTTATTATAAAAAAGTACACAGACCGTGGGTGTTAAGCCCGCGGTTTGTTGTATCTTCGCACCTGCAAACAGACATTACACATAATGAAAATTTCAAACCGCGCTGAAATCATGCCCAGTTCGCCTATACGCAAACTGTCAGGCATAGCACAGAAAATCAAGTCAGAAGGAGTTAAGGTATATCACCTCAACATCGGCCAGCCCGATCTGCCCTCACCGCAGATTGGTCTTGACACTCTCAAGAAGATTGACCGCAATATTCTGGAATACACCCCCTCACAGGGATTCCTGAGCCTCCGCAAGAAACTGTGCGATTATTACGAGCAGTATCAGATCAAGTTCGAACCTGATGACATCATCGTAACCAGTGGCGGTAGTGAGGCGGTTCTGTTTGCATTCATGACATGCCTTAACCCGGGTGATGAGATCATAGTTCCGGAGCCTGCATACGCTAACTACATGGCATTCGCAGTATCAGCCGGAGCTGTAATCAAGCCCATAGTTTCAACCATTGAGGACGGATTCGCTCTGCCCCCCATTGAGAAGTTTGAGGAGCTCATAACCGAGCGCACCAAGGGCATTCTTATCTGCAACCCCAACAACCCCACCGGTTACCTCTACTCACGCAAGGAGATGCTCCAGCTGCGTGACCTAGTCAAGAAATATGACCTGTACCTCTTCTCCGATGAGGTCTATCGCGAGTTCATATACACCGGTTCACCCTATATCTCAGCCTGCCACCTGGAGGGCATCGAGGATCACGTGATTCTGATTGACTCAGTTTCCAAGCGTTACTCTGAGTGCGGAATCCGTATCGGCGCCATCGCCACCAAGAACCAGCAGGTACGTGACGCAGTGATGAAGTTCTGCCAGGCACGCCTGTGCCCGCCGCTTATAGGCCAGATTGTTGCCGAGGCTTCAATATCAGCTCCACGTGAGTACATGACCGCCACATATGAGGAGTTCATAGCCCGCCGCAAGTACCTTATTGACGGACTGAACAAGATACCGGGAGTATATTCACCCATCCCCATGGGTGCTTTCTACACCACCGCAAAACTGCCCATTGATGACTGCGAGAAGTTCTGCAAGTGGTGCCTCACGGATTTCCGCCGCGACGGCAAGACCATCATGATGGCCCCCGGCACCGGTTTCTATTCTGATCCGCAGTACGGCCGTGACCAGGTTCGTCTGGCATACGTGCTCAATATAGAGGACCTTAAGGATGCCCTCAAACTCTTAGCTGAGGCTCTTGAGGAGTACAACAGTCTGCCCAAGAAATAAATGAAGCGCGCCGCCTCACTGCTCCTTACTCTTGCTGTGGCACTGTTATGCAGCGCCGCCGCACCCAAACGCGAGTTCCGCGGAGCATGGATCCAGGCGGTCAACCATCAGTTTGAAGGCATACCCACAAGAGAACTCAAGACAGAACTCTCACGCCAGCTGGATTCACTTGCTTCATGCGGCATCAACACCATCCTATTCCAGGTACGCGTTGAGGCCGACGCCCTCTATAAATCCGATATTGAGCCCTGGAGTGCATTCCTGACAGGATTTCAGGGAGAGGCTCCTGATGAGGACTGGGACCCTCTGCAGTTCATGATAGACGAGTGCCACGCCCGCTGCATGGAACTACATGCATGGATTAACCCCTTCCGTGCCAAGACTGCTGCCACAGCGGAGTTTGCCCCCAGCCATCAGATGCGGGTTCATCCCGAGCGTATCATTAAATATGGTGACCTGGCCCTGTTTGATCCCGCACTCCAGGAGAACCGCGACTATATATGTAAGGTGGCGGCCGATATCATTACCCGCTATGACATAGACGGTTTCCACATTGATGATTACTTCTACCCCTACCCTGACGGCAACCGAAAGTTCAATGATGACGCATCGTTCAAGAAAGACCCTCGCGGTTTCAAGGACAAGGAAGACTGGCGCCGTGATAATGTAAACCTCTTTATTGAGCAGCTCTACAAAACCGTCAAGGAGATCAAGCCTTGGGTCAAGTTCGGTATCTCGCCCTTTGGAATCTACCGTAACAAATCAGCCCAATACCCTGACGGCAGCGAGACCACAGGCTTTGAAAACTGGAGCGGGCTCTATGCCGATGTCCTCTATTGGATAGAAAAAGGCTGGATGGACTACTGCATACCGCAGACATACTGGAACACCGGTTATAAGGCAGCAGACTATGCCATCCTGGCTAAATGGTGGTCAGAACATGCAGGTGGTTGCCTCATGTATCTGGGACAGGATGTGGAACGCACCATCACAGCCGTTGATCCCAACCACCCTGAGAGCAACCAGCAGCGCCACAAACTCAATCTGGAACGCATACTGGGTGGACTGCAAGGCAACTGCTTCTGGCCCGCAAAATCAGTAGTGGATAATCCGCGTGATTATCGCACCGTATTGGCATCAGAATATTACAGCACACCAGCCCTGCAGCCAGTGGCCGATTACATGCCCAAGAACACTCCCGGTAAGGTGCGCAAGCTCATGCCGGTTGAAACCAAAGACGGCCCTGTACTATTCTGGACCGCTCCCAAATCCCGCAAGGAGATGGACAAGGCCATCCAGTACGTAGTATATCGTTTTGAGAAAGGCCAGACCATTGACCTTGAGAACCCGCAAAATATTGTGGCAATCACCCGCCGTTCATTCATAAACCTTCCCTACCGCGACGGCTCCACACAATATATATATGTGGTGACAGCACTCAACCATTTCCAGAGGGAATCCTCTCCGGTCAAGTGCAAGGTCAATCTTTGAGAGTTGAGAATTGAGAATTCAGAATTTTTAATTCTCAATTTGTTTAACCTTTCCGTTTTTCGATACTATTATATGTGAACGCCGCGAAAAACAACCCAAGGTAAAAAACTCTATAGTTTACAAATAAACAAGTTAAGGTTAAAAGAATGAATCAGTGATAAATTATGTTTATCGCTGATTTTCTTTGTGTTAACTAAGTTTTCAAAATTGACGGTTTATTAATGTTTATGTTAACGGAGTATAAATAATTAACTTCCCACTTAACCTTCACCCACTATTTGCATATTAACTACGAACGCCGGTTGAAACGGGGTCGGGCGAAGCCCAACACGGTCTTCCGGGTTCAAAACAACAAAAACAAGAATAAGTAAAAACAAAAAAA
>DBYQ01000064.1:12178-12741 GCA_002310015.1 Bacteroidales bacterium UBA1182 | reverse complement strand
ATCTTGTACATGTTAGGAATCATCAACAGCAGACCCTGTGATGCTGTAAATGTAGTTGTAAGGGCACCGGCCTGCAGTGAACCGTGAACAGCACCTGCTGCGCCGGCCTCTGACTGCATTTCCTGAACTGTGACTGTCTGGCCCCAGAGGTTCTTTCTACCACGGGCGGCCCACTCGTCAACATGCTCCGCCATAGGTGATGACGGGGTGATGGGGTAGATAGCAGCTACCTCTGAGAACATGTAGCTCACATGAGCTGCAGCCTCGTTACCATCACAAGTGATAAATTTCTTTGCCATAGTTTATTATGTTGTTGAAAATCTTGTGTTTCAATAAAGCATTCCGAACATCCAGAGCGGAATGACATTGTCATGACCAATCTCCATGCCGTCAACGGCGTAGTATGAATCAGGCTGAACGCGCGTCTTGCCCTCCTGCGTAGAGATCTTGAAGTTGACCTGGCCATCCACCAGGAATGACCAGCCCTTAGCGCCCTTATGCACCACATGATCCTTCCACATGGAGTTCACAAAGAATGTGTCAATCACATCCTGGCGGTCCTG
>DBYQ01000064.1:0-12112 GCA_002310015.1 Bacteroidales bacterium UBA1182 | reverse complement strand
CATATTGATGAGTCGTGCATCGGCCAAGTATTTGATGTAATTCATCACCGTGGCACGTGATGTCTCAGTCTCCGCTGCCAGCTGGCTTACATTTGGGGCCGATGTCCCTGACACCGCCATCTGATAGAACAGTTTCTTGATCTTGGCCAGATACTTGAGGTCTATCTGTTTTATCAGCAGGATATCAACCTCCATCATCATGTTCATGGTCTTGAGCAGGTTCTCTGAGAAGTTACGCTGCTGCAGAAAGAACGGATAGAACCCATGATGAACGTAATCCTGGAAGTATTGCAACGGATTGACCTGGTTCAGTATCTCACGTGCTATAGCAGTGTGGTTCTTAAGGATATCATCCATGCGGTGTGCCTTGAAATTTGTTCCGGCCTTGAGGTTCAGGAACTCACGGAATGAGAAACCGCGCAGATTATATGAACTTACTATGCCGTTCAGCTCAGGGTTCTCCTCCTTAAGGCGCATCACCGATGAACCCGTAAAGATAATCTTGAGCCCCGGATAGAGGTCATAGCACTTACGCAGCTCCTTGCTCCAGTCCGGGTGCTTGAACACCTGGTCTATGAGCAGCACCTTACCGCCCAGCTTATGGAACTCACCCGCAAACTCAGCAATTCCATGCCCCTGAAAATAGAAATTGTTCATATTTATGTAGAGGCAGGAACGGTCACGGCCGAATTTCTCCTTGGCATACTGAAGCAGGAATGTGGTCTTACCCACTCCGCGTGTGCCCTTGATACCGATCATCCGGCTTGACCAGTCAATCTCATCCATAAGATCACGTCTTACAGATGCCTCAAGGTGCTCCACCAGATAATCATGTGTCCTGAAAAACTGTTCCATATAAATAGCGAGTCCGCGCACTCATGTACGCGGACTGCAAAGGTAATACAAATAATCCACATTTTGCAAAGTGGACTTTGCAATTTATGACCTGAGAAAAGATTTAAATAGATTCCACTATTATATCGCCAAAAAACACTATCATTGTAGCAATTATAAAAAGAGACTATAGCCAACTGACTAAAAACCAAAATATTATGAGAAGAATCCATTATTGCGCACTATTTGCGCTGATTGCCCTTTCAGCAATATCATTGTTCAATTCGTGCTGCTGTGACAAAGATGATTCCACAGTTAAAGATAATCCCGTAGTTGAAGTTACAAGTGTTTCAATAACAGACGCTAAGGGTACGGTTTTATCTGAAATCGATATGTATCAGGATAGCACATTCCAGTTTGAAGTTGATGTGCAGCCTGCTAATGCTACCGACAAGAGCTTAACCTACTCGAGCGACAATGAGAGTGTAGCAGCTATCACTCCATCGGGTTTAATCACTGCGGGCGCTATAGGCACTGCGAATATTACGGTTGCCACCAAAGACAAGAAAATCTCCACCAGCCTCTTGGTACGCGTTGTTTTATCTGAAATCAATATTTATCAGGATAGCACATTCCAGTTAAAGGTTGATGGGCAGCTAACTGATGCTATAGACAAGACCGTAACCTATACGAGTGACAATGAGGACGTAGCTTCTGTCAACTCTACGGGCAAGATCACTGCAGGCAATATAGGTACTGCGAATATCACGGTTGCCACCGACGACGGCAATTTCTCCGCAAATGTCTTGGTACACGTTCTCGGCAATTATGCCCGCATCACGCGCAGCCTTACCGATGAAGGGCGTGCCGCACAGGCTGTTGACCTTGGTTTGCCAAGCGGTACACTGTGGGCCGACCGCAACATAGGTGCATCCAGTGAATCCGAATTAGGCCAATGGTTCTACTGGGGCGACGTATTTCAGCCTGAAGATAGTGTGTTTACCGAAGACAAATACAAAACACTCGGGGCTTACAAAGCTAACGCCGACATTGCCCACACCAGGTTTGATATGGCCACATTGCTCTGGGGAGGCGAATGGCAACTACCCACTAAGGCACAAATACAAGAACTTATCAATGGGTGCACATTCATACCAGAAAACGGAGGTTATAGAGCAACCAGCAAAAGTGATCCGACAAAATCCATACTTCTACCCTACACAGCCAATTGCGACCACCGCGGATGGATTCCTCATTTAAACAATTACGGCTGGAGTTATTATTGGAGTTCAACCCCTGAAGCAAATAATAAGGCCGATTATTTATACTTCAACCAGTATGACGAAATTTACCTTAATATAAACGGTGCCCCAGCCGTGCGCTACGCAGGCTTCAGTGTCCGTCCGGTACAGACCCCGCCATCCGAGTGACACGATAGTGACCCAATAGGGACAGTCCCCTTTGTGCCAAAAACTAAAAAGAGCGTGCGGTTATTCCGAACGCTCTTTTTGTCACAAAGGGGACTGTCCCTTTTGGGTCACCTGTTGGGATTACTCGGTAATCATGTAGAGGTGGTTGCCGTGGAAGTAGAGACCCTTCTCTGTAGGCTCACTCTCCAGCTGCTTACCACTCAGATCATACCATGCATCATCTGATTTTTCCTCAACTGTAACCACATCAGCAACTGTTGTTGACTCTGCTTCATACAGGAATGTGGTCTTAGGCTGGAAATAGTCATTGGAATAACCTGAAGCATCAAGGGTATATGAATCGCTTCTTGTCTTGTATCCAGCATTTGATGTTACACAGTAGAAGGATACACTAACGCTTTGACCCTTTTCATACTCATAAATACCTACAACAAGGTTTCCACCATTATAAACATATGGCGTAGTGAAATGTATGGTCAGGAATTCATTTGTAGTCACGTCAAGCTCACCATCATAGACAACAGTTGCATCGTCACCACATACAAACCCGGACGAACTGCCTTCAATCTCCTTAAGGAGCACCTTGAAACGACCATCTCCGAATGTCCTGTTGCCCTTTACGTTCATATAGAATTTCATTCCATATATAGTCTGTCCATTCATAGCTTTGATATCGTTTGCATATAACATGAACTCGTTCTTCTGATACATATAAGCTTGCGACACATTAAGAGGCGTAGCATTCCTTAATGTCAGTTTATCACCATCGTTTACGGTAAGGCCGTATGCATTGTCTATTACAAACTCAATATCCTTCTGGCCGGTATAATTGCCCTTTCCTATTATAGAGAGCGTGTATATACCGGGCAGTATGCAACCATCGCTGTAAGAGAGGGTATAATCAGTACCCTGCACAAGCTTAGCCTTTGAAACCACATTGGTTATTGTAGGTACCGGATTGATAGCCGCACCTGTCTTGGGATAATCAGTGTCAATTCCTGTTATCTCAAATGCATCGATAGCATCGACATCCAGAGCCACAATCTTAAACTGTTTGGTTAGAGTACCGGTATAACTACCTATACCTGTTACAGTGACAGTGTATGTTCCTACATTAATGCAGCCTTCAGAATAGCTTAATTCATAGTTACCGCCTTCAACCAGCACTTTCTCACCTACAGTTACTACAGGTTTAGGCAACTGCTGCAAGCCGTTATATATAACATCTTCTATGGCAGCAATTGAGGCATCACTCTCCAGGCTGACTATACCATCAGTGTATGATCCTGATATTACTACATCTTCTTTGAAATCGGTCAGAACATGAACGCCATCCTTTTCACTTGCGTTACTGATCAAGCCTTCATTTACGGTATAACAATCAAAAATCTTTCCATCCGGGACATCATAATTAAGTGTAACCTCTGTACCGCTTGCATAATAGCTATCCGAACCCCAGGCGTATGCAGGTGTTTCAGGCAGGTTCAGAGTAACACCATCTGCAGCAGAAATCTTGACAACAACCTCTGCTCCGGCCAAATCTGTACCCTCCAGAGATCCCGTCTCACCTCTACCACCTGGCAGGCCAAGGCCGGCGGGATAGTAGTTTTTCTCAAATTTTACACCATACATAAGTGCATAAGAAGAACCTGCGATACTGCCAACTGAACTCTCTTGGGCTGTAACCTGACCGATATTGAAGTTGTTTGCCGTAGTAGTTGACGGGTATGCGCATCCTATGATACCTCCCACACTATTATCTCCTGATATCGTACCGGTATTGACATTGTATGTAGCAGATCCTCCACGCAAATCTCCAACAATACCTGCCACCTCACCTCCACCGGTAACAGTGGCTGTATTTATATTGTTTGTTATTAAGGAACCCGTACCGGTAGTTCCAACTATACCACCAACAAAGCCTCCTGTTATGGTAATAGTTCCGCTAACACTACAGTTGGATATAGTGCCCTTTCCACTGGCACTACCGGCTATTCCGCCAACCCACCTGTAACCGGTTATATTACAATTCACAACCTTAACATTCTGTATAGTAGCATCCTTGGTGCCGCCAAATAATCCCAGGAATGAATCATCAATCTCACTACTTCCCGTCTTATTGATGGTTATATTGCTTACAGAGTGATTGTCACCATCATAAGACCCTTTAAATACGTAGTTTGTATAACCGGAATGGTTTGTAGAAAGACCTATGCTGACATGATCCTGTGTGAGGGTGATATCACCAGTCTGCTTATAGAAACCGTCATTGCGTGCACCGCTGTTTACGATGCCTGCCAGAGCCTTAAGATCCTCCTCTGTTGAGATCAGGTAGGGATTCTCCGCACTGTTAGCACTCTCAGGATCCAGCAACGGGAAATCAACAATCTTAAAGGTTGCAACCTTGGTGTTCCAGTAGTTACCTCTACCGGTAATGGATACTGTTGCAGTGCCAAGGTTTACATTATCGCTATATTCTACAACGTAATCAGTATTCTCCACCAATTGCTCATCATTATAGGTAACGGTGAATGCCGGTGTGGCAGGTGAGTTGCTCCAACGCTGATCAGGAATAGCAGATACCACGGCATCATTGATGTCTATACGTGTAGCATCATACAGGAATGTGGTCGTTGCCTGGTAATTTTCTTTAGAACCTTTTGTAATTCCATCAAAATTATTACTACTTGTTTTTCTTATAGTATAGGCCGTACTTACACATTGGAAATAAATATTTGACGACGTACCACTTTCATACTCATATAAACCAATCAAAAGATTATCACCGTTATACTTATATGGAGTGGTAAAGTGTATGGTCAGGTATTCATTAGTCGTTACATCCAACTCTCCATCATAGACGATAGTGGCTCCTTCAGTACCACTAAAATCACTGATGTTATCATCACTGATTTCCTTAAGGAATATCCTGAAACGTGCATCTCCGAGCGATTTTGCACTCTTCTCCTTCATGTAATACTTGAGTCCATATATGGTCTTTCCGTTTATGTTACCCATCTTGGCCTTTGAAACTACATACTCGTTCTTTTGATAAGAGGCGGCTTCTCCACCAACAAAAGGCACGCGCCAAGAGTTATACCCTCCGGCATTTACAGTAAAACCGTATGCATCACATATCTCAAAGTCAATTTTCCTTTGACCGCTATAATTACCTTTTCCGGTAATAGTGAGAGTGTACGTGCCGGGCAGTGTGCAACCTTCACTATAAGACACGGTGTAGTCTGTATCAAGAACCAGAACAGCATTACCTGTAGCCTGGCATGTTACCTTACCGGGTACAGGATTAACAACGTTTCCTGTCTTGGGATAATCATCATCAAATCCTGTTATTTCAATGGCACCATCAGTGCTGATATTGAAGCCATATATCCTAAACTCTTTAGCCAACGTGCCAGTATAACGGCCAGAACCGGTTACAGTGACAGTGTGAACACCTGCATTTATGCAGTCATCAGAATAGCTTAATTCATAGTTCTTGCTTTCTTCAAGAACTGTTTGACCTATTTTGACCACAGGCTTGGGATGTTGCTTCAAACCGTTAAAGGAAAGGTATGGAATACCGCTAATGGTGGCATTACCCTCTATATTGACAATCTCATCTGCGTATGCTCCGGATATAGCCACATCATCACTGAAGTCAGAAAGTACATGGACACCATCCCTTACGCCAGCCCTGCTCAAGTGACCGCTGCTTACGCTGTAGCTATCAAAAATCTTTTCTGAAGGAAGAGCATAATCCAATGTGATTTCTAAACCGTTTCTGTAATAGTTTTCTGAGTTCCATACGTATGCCGGGGTATCAGGCAGATTGAGGGTAACGCCCTCTGCTGCAGTAATTTTGGCAACAATCTCTGCACTGCCAATGATATCAGTGGCATCAGTAGTTTCCAAGGCACCGATTGCACCAGACAGCCCAAGGCCTGAAAGGTAGAAATTGTCTGTGAATTTTTTATTAGAGATATCTGTCTGGCCAGCAATGCCGCCCATAGCTTCGGTTGCACCTGACACTTGACCAGCATTAACATTCTGTACCAAGGATGAACTGTTGTTATTTCCTATAATTCCGCCTATTAAAGAAGTTCCGGTAACAGATCCGGAATTTATGTTATTTGAAAGAGCGGAATTGTATTCACTTGTTCCTGCAATACCACCTGCGTAGTTATCTGCAGAGACTGTACCGCTGAAACTGCAACCAGATACGATGCTGCCACTAGATGCCACACCCACGACACCACCCACGCGCGTTTTTGCACTGAGATTACCGCTGACAGTACAGTTGGATATACTACTGTTGTTGGCAAAACCGGCAATACCGCCTAAATATGACTGAGTAGTCTCTTCAGAGATATTGAAACTGCAATTTACAACATTGACATTCTTTACGCTTGCGTTTCTTAACCTTCCAAATAATCCCTGGTTCCATTCCTTCTGTTCCAGTGCCTCCGTCTTGTCGATAGTCAAGTTACTTATGGAATAACCATCACCATCATAATCGCCACCAAATGCTATAGTTCCGTACATGTTATACAGACCGATGGCAATATGCTCTTTAGTCAATATGATATTTTCAGTCTGCTTGTAGAAACCTGTACTGCGTTTTCCGCTGTTCACAAGACCTGCCAGAGCCTTAAGATCCTCCTCTGTTGAGATCAGATAGGGATTCTCTGCACTGTTTGCACTCTCTGGATCCAGCAACGGGAAATCAGCAATAGTAAAGGTTGCGGCCTTAGTGCCTGTGTAATTACCCTTACCGGTAATGGTTACGGTTGCAGTACCCTTATTGACATTGTCAGTATATACTGCAGTGTAATCTGTGTTTTCTACCAACTGCACTTGATCCATTGTTACGGTGAGTGCGGGCTTGATTGAATCATTGCTCCAACGCTGCTCAGGGATGGCTGCAATCTGAGCCTCACTGATATCTGCAGCTTGTGCAAATAAATTAACGGAATTTTGAACTAAAAAAATCACCAATGCAATCTTAAGCAGATGCATTCTTGTCCTTAATGTTTGTCTCATAATTATAAATAAAGTAATATATTACAAATCCTTTCTAAGGGCTATTGTGCTAGGACTATTGATGTTACCTGGCATTTTGCGACGCAAAAATAGATAAAAATTTAATTAAAATAATGCAATCTGTTTAAATTTTTGAACATAGTAGGAACAACGCATAAGGGACGGTTCTGTTCGCGAACAGAACCGTCCCTTATGCGTTATTCCTACCGCGTTATTCCTCTGACTTGACGAGCCCTTTATCCAGACGGCGCTTCCAGAACATATAGATTATAAGGAAAGATACAGCTACTGCTCCTGCTATGATGTAGGCAATCCATGGAGCCAGGCTGAATCCCTCCGGGGCCATGAAAATGTAAGTAACTGTGACAACCGTCATGAACAGAGCCGGAATGAGAGTGAATATCACCTTTTTCTTGCGCAAGGTCAAATAGACTGTGATAGCCCACAGGGTGAACACGGCCAGTGTCTGGTTGGACCATGCAAAATAACGCCAGATGATATTGAATCCCTCCTTGTCACGCAGGCTGTAGAACAGTGCAAAGAAAGTGATTATGAACAGCGGAATGCTAATGGCCAGACGGCTGCCTATGGATTTCTGCTTGATGCGGAAGAAATCAGCCACGATAAGACGGGCCGAGCGCAACGCCGTATCACCCGATGAGATAGGAGCCACCACAACGCCGATTACAGCAAGCAGACCGCCCACTTTGCCAAGCCAGGTCTTGGAGATGTCAAGCACTATTGCGGCAGCGCCCTGATCTGTTCCGTGCTCACCAAAATATGCAGTAGCGGCAGCAGCCCAAATCAGAGCTACGATACCCTCAGATATCATTGCACCATAGAACACGATACGGCCCTTGTTCTCATTGGTCATACATCGGGCCATAAGAGGTGACTGTGTAGCGTGGAATCCGCTAATGGCACCACAAGCTATGGATATGAACATCATGGGGAATATGGGGTTCTTATCATATTTAGTACCGAATCCCTTCCATATCTCGGGCAGTTCCGGACGGTTAATGAACAGCGCCACCATAATGCCTAAAGCCATGAACAGAAGTGCTGCACCGAATATGGGATAGAACTTACCTATGATCTTGTCAATGGGGAACAGCGTGGCAATGAGATAGTATATGAAAATAATCACTATCCACATGTTCACGCCCATTGATTCAGGGGTAAGGCGAGCCAGGATATCAGCCGGCTGTGATACGAACACCGCACCCACCAGAACCAGCAGTACCATAGAGAAGATGATGAACACCTTCTGGATAGGACTGCCTAAGTATCGGCCTATCAACTGTGGCAGGCTCTCGCCCCCGTGACGCATGGATATCATTCCTGAGAGATAGTCATGCACGCTACCCGCAAAAATGGTTCCGAACACAATCCACAGATATGACGCGGTACCGAACTTGGCACCCATGATGGCACCGAATATCGGGCCTAGGCCTGCTATATTCAGGAACTGGATCATGTAGGCCTTCCATGTGGGCATGGCTATATAATCCACACCGTCGGCCATACTCTTGGCCGGCACATCACGATTGGGGTCTGCACCAAAAAGACGCTCAATGAATTTTCCGTAGAACACATAACCCAAAACCAGGGCTATCAAAGCTATCACGAACGTTACCATATTGTTTTGAAAACTATATTCTTACTTACCAGCCACAAAAATACAAAAAAATATCCCCTTTATCATTTTTATGAATAGAGAGGATATTTGTTTCTAAGAAAAAAGAAATTATGATGAAGGCCGGGCACAAAGGGGACGGTTCTTTTTGTGTCACCACATCATTAGTACTCGGGAACCGTTGATTGAATGCTCAATCATAAGCCCTTTTGAACCGGGCTTTGCTTCACGGCCCTGGAGGTCATAATAACGGGGGTTATCATATGCTTCTTCAACTGAGAATGGCACCACGGTAGGATCATTGTCAGCAACTATTTCATACGCGCTCCATACATCATCGGCCTTATAGTCACTGAGAGCCGATTCCTTGACATGAATGGTACAACCGGCAGGGATTGAGCCTTGGGGCATAGAGGGGGGAGTATCAGCATCAATATAGACATCTGCAAGTTTACCGCATCCCTTGAAAATCCTCTCTCCTATCTTGCTTATGCCACCGCCCATATATATGGTTTTAAGATTGGAACAATTGGCAAATGCATCATCCTCAATCAGACTGACACTCTCCGGCAGTCTGACTATGATCAAACTGTCAAAACCGTCAAAAGAGTTCTCTCCGATAGCCGTCACTCCCTCTGAGGGTATGACAGAGTAATTGCAGCCCTGAACAAGACGTCCGGTACTTGTCTCAATAATCACGTTGCTGCCTTCGGGAGAGTAAAAGAATGTGCTTTTTTCACTTACTGTTATCTTTTTAAGACTGTTTGTATGACTAAAAGCACCAGCTCCTATTTTCTTTACGGATGCCGGGATGGATATGTTTGACAAACGCTGGAAACCATAGAAAGCCGCAGAACCTATAGTTTCAACTGTTTCAGGGATAGTTAAGCCACTACAGTATTTGAAATTACCACGAAAAACACCCACAGCTATCTTTTTTACAGGATATACTACACCATCTATAACTGTACTTTCAGGTATGATTATATAGATAGAATCAGTTGACCTTACCACATCATACAGGACAGCGCATCCATCGTCATCAAGCCGGCATATGGCATCACCGTCACTGCATTTGTCATCATAATCCGGATAAATACCTATAATTGCGTCCTGTCTGTTGTTAAAACCGGAAGAACCGTCCTTATAGACAGCATCGGTAAGATAGAACCCATCACCGTTTCCACCCCAGCCAATATTGAAATGGAAATAACCTTCACTGTCATAACCGTCACAAATATACGCATGACCTCCCGAATCGCCATACCCGCCATAGATAACGGGGCGTCTTGCATCCAGTTCGGCAGCAATCACACTGTCCCAGTTCACGATCTCGTCTTTCCATATAATTCTTGTCTGAGAAGAATAATTGAAATAGGCCATAAAGGCTTGCGGAATCGAAGTAGGAAATGCTGAGCCGGTAGGATAATCCATATCCACCGACATTCCGCAATCAAACATCAGTTTACTGACAGCATCTATCTTAACCTGAGAACTGTCGGCCGTATAAGTCAACGCCATATTGCCCCAGTCATATACTGATTCATTGAAATCAACATACAGGGTATTGTCAAGAACGTTGCGGTGTGAGCCGTGACCTCTCTCAGGCCAGCGCCAATAGTTCATTATCTGAGCCATCGCGCATGCCACACATCCGGCATAAGTCTTACGTCCGTCTACTGTCGGACATATTTTATTGTATGGGGCATTCTGATTCCATTTGGTCTTTATCATAGGCTCCACAATCACGGTTCCCACAGGACTGCTGTTCTTAAGCACATCTCCTGAAGGAGCCATATTCTTACGAGCATAATCTATCTGCTGCCGGTATCCGGAGAGTATATCTTCCTGTGCGGGAGGTATGTTGTCAGCGTCAAAACGGCCTTCATATGAGTAGGCAAGTACGGGCTTTGCGGTACGTTCATCGGCCGAGACTATGACAAAACCGCCGCTCTGGCGGTTAAACACATAGAAGTCATTATCAGAACCGGTCTGTGCCGTATAGGCAATATCAAGGGCCTGCACTCCTCTGGACGCAGCTTTCATGGAACTGCCACTACCTGAAAGGAACTGCAGGGCAATACTTGCGGCCTGATCCTCACTCACAGGCTGCGCAATGCATACTGACGCAACGGACAGCATTGATGTTAATAAAAATAATCCCGTTCTCATAGTCGCAATAAAAAAGTCTTTACTTCACCATTGCCTTGCTGTTGCGACCGTCGATGCAGATTTCAAGCTCGCGGTCAAACCTTACGTGACGCAGATAGGCCGTCTCCTCTACTGCCGGCAGGCTGTCCAGCTCTTCAAACTCCATAACATCACCTTTGCCTCCGTATGGATCCACGTTTATGTAGCCGGCGTTGAACGATGTAAGGTTCTGGAAGAAATGGGTGCCCTGGCTTGGATCCACGCGGAAATCCTCAAGGCTGCACTCCACTATCACCTTAGCCTCAGATATGTTGCTCCACTGCACCGGAACACCTAATGACGGAATGCTGGAGCCCCATCGGCCGAATCCTATCAGCACATAGTTCTTACCCTCGGAGCGCATACGGGTGTTGATGGCTGTCAGCTCACGGGCCATATTTATGGTCTTTTGTGTATCAAAAGCCTCTTTCTTGAGGTAAATCACATCCTGGATACCCTTGATCCAACCGGTGCCCAGGGCACTGTCCGATTTGAGCATGGCGCCATCGGTATCAATCTCATCCCAGTTCACGTCAACGTTGCGGCTATCGACCGATATGGGGCGAATCTGGAGCACCTGGAACTTGGGTAGCTTGTTGGGATCACCTCCGCGGTCCAGATCGGCCGCAAACTCAATCTCCACGCCGCATTTCATCTCCTTGGCTGCAATGTCAAGCAGATCCTGCACTATCTCGGCAAGCGGAAATGTCTTGTACTTGAGCATTTGCGCAAACGTGACGAAACGGGGGCCTTTGGGATAGGCCGAATCCACCATCCGCTGGTTCTCAAGGTCAAATGTGGATACCACGTATCTGAGATTGCGGAATTTCTCGCAGTCGGCTATGTCAAGATGCTCCAGGTTTACGGCGTCATCAATTGATGTCTTGAACTTTTCGGGATTGAGGTTGAGTGCAAACATCTGTTTCTGTGTCTCAGTCATGACCTGCTCTACGGTAGATGTCTGCAACACGTGCTTGGGGTA
>DBYQ01000082.1:54450-55064 GCA_002310015.1 Bacteroidales bacterium UBA1182 | reverse complement strand
CAAAATTGAAAGCAAATCACAACCCTCACGATAGAGGATATCATGGCCATCTGAGTGATAGCAATGTCAAAGATACTCAAAATTGAAAGCAAATCACAACCAGATGTAACTATTGGTGTACGCGGAGATAAGTGATAGCAATGTCAAAGATACTCAAAATTGAAAGCAAATCACAACTCATACCAATGTGCAACCGCCCAATTTCGGAGTGATAGCAATGTCAAAGATACTCAAAATTGAAAGCAAATCACAACTTGGTTTCACAATGGTTCCCCAACTGTACAGTGATAGCAATGTCAAAGATACTCAAAATTGAAAGCAAATCACAACGTATCTTTCCGTTTTCATCAAACAGGAATAAGTGATAGCAATGTCAAAGATACTCAAAATTGAAAGCAAATCACAACTCAGTCGTGCCGAGGTCTACCGTGTAATCTAGTGATAGCAATGTCAAAGATANNCAAAATTGAAAGCAAATCACAACTCCTTGTGTTGGACAGATTGCTACAAATAAAGTGATAGCAATGTCAAAGATACTCAAAATTGAAAGCAAATCACAACTACCGAAGAACAAACCTATTGGTATGCCTTAGTGATAGCAATGTCAAAGATAC
>DBYQ01000082.1:54135-54441 GCA_002310015.1 Bacteroidales bacterium UBA1182 | reverse complement strand
CAAAATTGAAAGCAAATCACAACAAATTTTATTGAGGATGATGCTTTTAATCAGTGATAGCAATGTCAAAGATACTCAAAATTGAAAGCAAATCACAACTCAGGTTATGATATTGATATGACTGACCCAGTGATAGCAATGTCAAAGATACNNAAAATTGAAAGCAAATCACAACTATGGGCATTGCGCACTCCGGTGAGATAGAAGTGATAGCAATGTCAAAGATACTCAAAATTGAAAGCAAATCACAACGTATGCTGAGTATCTTGTCCGCTTGAATGCAGTGATAGCAATGTCAAAGATACT
>DBYQ01000082.1:37077-54128 GCA_002310015.1 Bacteroidales bacterium UBA1182 | reverse complement strand
AAATTGAAAGCAAATCACAACTCATAGTTCCTATCGCGTCACCACTGCCACAGTGATAGCAATGTCAAAGATACTCAAAATTGAAAGCAAATCACAACGGTGATGTTCTGGGCAAAGTGGTTCAGTGGAGTGATAGCAATGTCAAAGATACTNNCAAAATTGAAAGCAAATCACAACTCTTGATAGATCCTGCATCCAGGTTCTCACAGTGATAGCAATGTCAAAGATACTCAAAATTGAAAGCAAATCACAACATACGGCGGTCGCGGTCCACTTGGGCCTGGATCTTTTGACGGGCGTTCTTGTGCATCTTGATGCAGAGGTAGATCAGCAGGATGAAACTTATGCCTCCTAGCACAGGCTCCACTGAGCCGGACATGGCGAACGCGTCATAGCAGCCGTGCGCCAGGACCGGAATAAAGAATATGCTCAAAAGGTTTTTGGCCGATTTCTGCCCAAAGTGATACAGCGAGTAGTAATATCCCATGAAAACTGCGAATGCGTAGTGGCCGGGAACTGCCAGAAGAGCGCGACTCACGGCAATAGCCAGCCAGGCATCGGCATGCATCAAGACATATCCGAGATTCTCAATGGTGGCAAAACCCAACCCCACACATACGGCATATACGATACCGTCATAATGTTCGTCAAAATAGGGATTGCGGCGCAGTATGAGCCATAATGCCAGCAGTTTGAAGGCCTCCTCAGGTACGGCAGCCACAAGAAAAGCCTGTGCGGTGGAACCCGTAAGAGTAGAAGGTGTACCTTCCGGGCCAAACAGCAATACGCCGATAGACTGCTCAACATACACTACCGGTACACATATCAAGGCTCCATAAAGGAACGCCTTGAACATCTGTGACATAGGCTCAGGATGTGTATCCTTCTTACAGGTGTACAACCAGAGCAGTATTGCCGGCAGGACCGCCGCAGTTATAAGTATCATAATCCTTTATTCTAAACCTGAGAATGGAGCGGGCATACGTTTGGTGTAGCCCTGGGCGTGGAAAGTTGCTATTATGGTGCCGTTCTGGTCAGTAACCTGCACCTCAGCGGCGGGAATCTTGGGATGGCGGCTGGTAAAATGGCCCTGGGCAGTAAGCACATCACCCAGCTTGGCCGATACATGATAATATATGGTGGAGTTGATGGCAAAAGCCATGTTATCACCCTGATTGACAAGCGCCGCGAACACCAGGTCAGCCAGCGTAAACAATGCCCCACCCTGACAGATGTTGCCTGCATTCATGTGATGTTCTGTAACCGTCATGGTAGCCTTGGCTGTGCCCGGCCTGATTTCTGTAAGTTCTATACCTATGTATTTGGCAAACTTGTCGCCTTCATTCAGAAAATCCTTGAGTGTCATGATTAGTTGGATTTAGTGCCACAAAGATACACTTTTTGACTATCTTTACGCCAGAATTCAAACTAACCTTATCAATATCTATATGAAAACAAGAACAATTTTCATCGCCTTATTGGCTTCAATGATGGTGTTGCCAATATCAGCAAAGAGCGTAGAGATTTCATTCAACTATCAGAAGCAGAGCGGTGCAGGCTCTAACCAGTATGCCGTATGGATTGAAAATGCAGAAGGCAAGGTTGTACGCACGCTTACAGTAACATCTTTTACTTCAAAAGGTCGTGGAGGTCGTCGCGGTTACACATTCCGCCCCACCTGTGTTCCCACATGGGTCAAGAATGCCAAGGCTGAGGAGATGACCGATGAGCAGATTGACGCCGTAACAGGTGCAACACCTAAAGAGAGCGGCAAACAGACATTCACATGGGATTTCAAGGATGCCAACGGCAAGGAGGTTCCCGCCGGCGATTACAAGATATGCCTTGAGGCTACACTCTATTTCAACAGTGTAATCCTCTACACCGGCACATTCTCAACCAAGGACAAGGCAGGTGATATCAAGCTCACCTCCACCCTTACAGAGGAGGATGAGGCTCACAAGAACATGATTACTGAGGTAAAAGCAGCCCTCAAGTAATAACTTAGAAAGATATTGATCCCTTTAGTGCGGCGGCCGATGAACAATCAGTCGCCGTTACTGTTACCTTACCGCTGTCCGATGTGCGGCGGATGTATGCGGTCATGCGTCCCTGATATGTATTGAAGGATGCGCTCTTGTGGCTGGTGTCGTGCGCCAGAACATCGGCATTGTCAACGGCAATCAGGTCAGCGCCATCAACTTTCAGTTCTATGCGGCAGTCGTTGTTAGGGCAGACATTGCCTTCACCGTCAGCAATGAAGACTGACAGTATCTCCACATCATCAAATCCTGTTCCGGTGCGGCCTCCTATTTTTTCAATCACGATATTTTGGGGATCACCTACGGTAACAGAATAGCATTTGGCGGCCTCTATTCCGTCATTATACCCTCTAACATTTATTACCCCGGGAGTGAAGTTGACATTATACAGCGCGGGGCGGGCATTGTCGGGCATCGGCCTGCGACCCTGAGGCTCTCCGTTTATCCAAAGATCCACCTCCTGGCAGTTTGAATAGACCTCAATGACAGCCTGGTCATAGGTGTCCATATCGGCCGGAGTCCAGTCCGATACCAGTGCACCGGCACCGTTGTTATCGGCATGGCGGGCAAAAGCCACCATAGGCTCTTTTGTCCACCAGCTGGCGCGCTGCAATCCGGCCGGTTTAACACCTCCTGTCACATCCAGCAGGGATGTGCTCCACATCACCTGCGGCCAGGCGGCCTCACCCAGATAATCAATACCTGCCCAGAGGAACTGACCGCACAATGACGGGTCATCACGCAACATCAGCCAAGACTGGACATCATGAGTATTTTCCGTGCCGATAATTGCCTTCTCGGGGTGAACTTCATGATAGGCCTTGAGCTCATCCACGCGGTAGTTCTGGCCCACCACATCCATCATCTCGGCAAATCCGTTCTTATAAACCCCTGATGAGTTGGGGCGGAACAGCGCCATTGTAACCGGGCGGGTGTTATCCAATGAATGAACCAGATCCTGCTGCTTGCGGTATTTTTCAAAACCCTCAGGTACATTAAGGTTGTCACGTATCTCATTTCCCACACTGTAAATCACCACGCTGGGATGATTACGGGACTGCTCAACCATAGCGCGTGTATCACGCTCCCACCACTCATCAAAATAGAGGTTATAACCCTTCTCGGCATGGTTCTTGGCTGAGTTCCATGTGTCAAAGGATTCGGCCATGAACATGAATCCCATTCGGTCGCACAGGTCCATGAATGCCGGATCTGCCGGATTGTGCGCCATTCTAATTGCGTTTACGCCAAGTTTGCGCAACTGCTGAAGGCGATATTCCCATACGGAAAGCGGAACAGCCGTACCCAATGCTCCCGCATCAGAGTGCAGGCAGACCCCGTACATCTTAATGTTCTGCCCGTTAAGGAAAAAGCCCTTCTCATTGTCAAAACGGATTGTACGCAGGCC
Organism: Bacteroidales bacterium UBA1182; assembly: GCA_002310015.1. Classification (GTDB taxonomy): domain Bacteria; phylum Bacteroidota; class Bacteroidia; order Bacteroidales; family Bacteroidaceae; genus Colenecus. The sequence goes on along the minus strand of DBYQ01000082.1, from coordinate 50,678 downwards.
TGTTGTTACAGTCTCAGAATCTATCTCCTTGCTGCCGTCAGAGAGGGAAACCTCAAGCGTGTATAAATAGGGATCGTCCAAAGACCAAAGATGCGGTGATTTCAGCGCAACACTTGAGGCCAGTTCCGTCTGCTCTCCCGGAGCAATCTGGACATCCGCACCGTTTCCGCGTGTCACCACCTTACCGTCAGCATCCTTAAGTACAAACTGGAGTTTTACCTTACGGGATTTATCTGATCTGTTTGAAACTGTAGCCTTGACATTGAGTTTACCCTCATCAAATGATGCAAACACACCGTCCATGGGGATATGGCAGGCGTTCTTGCGCACCAGACGCACATGGCGGTTTATTCCGCATCCTGTGTACCAGCGTGAAGCCGGCTGCACTGAGTTGTCAACACGTACCGCAACTGTGGCATCAGTGCCGGGAGCTACATGGTCAGTAATGTCGTATGAGAAACCTACATATCCGTTGGGGCGGTATCCGGCCAGTTTACCGTTGACATAAACGCTGCTGCACGCCATCACCCCGTCAAACTCCAGGAACAGCCGTTCATCGGGAGTAATATCGGTCTTGATGGTTCTGCGGTACCAGCCTATGCCGGCCGGAAGGTAAGCGCCACCCTGCCCTGTGGGATTACTGCGGTCAAACTCACCCTCTATGCTCCAGTCATGCGGAACATCCACCTGGCGCCAGCCATCAATATGAGAGATTTCATCAATTGAAGCATCACTCTGCACAAATTGCCAGCCTGCATCAAGACTGCGTACTTCACGGCCCATAATGCACATTGGCAACAACAGCAACGTTACAATCAGGAACTTTCTCATATTTCCGCTTTTAATTTCATGATACAAACTTATATAGAATAGTTCTATTTTCTGTAAGTTTGCAACAAATAACATATTCAACCAAATGAAAAAATCCTTTTCCAAGTTGACCCTATTGTGGCTTTTTGCTTTAACAATAAGTTGCAACAGTTCCAATACTGACGGCGTTTCAGAATTCAAGTACAACATTACACTGACGGAATTGACTGAACCATCCTGGTATGACCTGGTTGACTCTGTCTCTTACATAAGCCTCAAGTCACCTGACAACACCGTTATGGGCGAGATAAAACAGCTCATAGTAAACAATGAGAGAATCTATGTCCTGGCCGATGGATTCTACTGCTTTGACATGGAGGGTAACTGCCTGTTCAAACAGACTACCAAGGGGCGCGCCAGAAATGAATTCATTGATGCAAGTTCAATGTCCGTATCAGACGGACTGCTGTTCATTTACGACAGGATGCAGTACAAAGGTTTGTTCTTTAATGCACTGACGGGGCAGTATATCAGTACCCTGAACAGTACACTTCACGGACGGGCAGGTTACTGCACAGGTGATCATGTCATTATCCATAACCTGAATGATGTAGATGAGGCAAGATTCATAGTCATTTCAAAGGAGAACCCTGAAAATATTCTGAATAATTTCTTTTCAGAAAAGGAGCACCTGTCATCAATACGCGGTACAGATTCATGGGTAGATGACGGTCTGATTTACTCTTCATACAGGAGAGACCTTGCCTGGAAGATGACAGGCACGGAGTGTATTCCATATATCAGTATTACCGTTCCTGAGGAACAAAAACTGCCTGATCAACTCATTGATGAGATGATTGACAACGGAACTATTTCTCCCCAAGGAGATGTAAGGGGAGATTATACCTATGGGTTATCTGAGATAAAGGAGTGTGACGGTTTTATTACGGGTCAACTTAATGACGGAAAGAGTTTTATATATTTCATATTCGATAAGGGTTCCGGTAATTCACGCTTCTTTAAATATCCCACCAAAGAGGTATGGCAGCAACTGCCCATAGGCGAGAATGTATGTGCCGGATATAAGGATTGCATTTGTGCCATAGTAAAACCTGAGAGTGTTCTATTTGCAAAGTCCATCTTAGGCAGCATCGGCAAAGAACCTGCTCAAGAAAAATTCCGTCAGGCATATAATGCAATCAGCGCTCTGACTGAAAACGACTACGCCATCGTTGCCTGCATCTGGCTTAAAGGGCTGTAATGTAAGACCGATATTTCTATCTTATCGGTTCAATTTTACTATTGCGTCAATCAGTTCCTGAGTGGGGAAATCCATGGGGATTATCCCAATAGGTCCCGATTGCTCATTCAGGAACTCCTCAAGATGGGAGTTGATATAATCTGAGCATCTTTTAATATTGGTGCGGATACCTGTTCCTGTGTAGCCCGATGCATGATTAATGCACCATACCCCGTCATTGGCATCACGGAAAGCACGCAAAACACGGTACATATTGTCCCATTTGCTGCTAAGATAAGCATCCTTATCGTTGTTTCCCGATGTAAAGTAATCCTGTGCCCATAGTTCTGCACTCTTTGCGTCCGATGACACCATACGCGCCTTACGTGACATTCCGTTTCCGGGCCAGCCACGAACCACCACACCTGGAGCATCAACACCACGGGAGGGCGTATTGCGATGTATGAACAGGATGCGTCCTCGAATATCGGCAACAGTCATATCAGCCTTGAAAACAGCCAGCATACCGACGGGAATCACTGTGTTGATCAGTTCCATAGTCATATCAACTGCTGTCTGACCGCCGCCCGCGCTGTTGGTCATCACTATGCAGAACTCAGTGGGGCTAAGTTCAAGTTTTTCCTTAAGTATGAGTAATGCTTCCTCAAACGTTATGTGACAGTTGGCCGGACCATGATATATCTTAAGTTTGCCACCCTCCAACTTTGGCCTAAGGTCAAAGAAACGAATCCCGGCATCCCACTGCTCAGACAGGTCCATTGTCTGCGTGCAGGCGTAATGACGCATGGGAAATCTGACTCCAGCCGTACCGGAATCATGCGTCCCGGGAATGGATACCTTGCACACAGGCATAGAATCAGGCAGACTGGCCATCCAGTTGTCCCGCTGAGTCTGTGCCATAGCAACAACCATCGTAAGCCCAAGACAACATACTATAGCAAGGATTCTTCTCATACCGGCACAAAAATAGTGAATATCACCCGGATTAAATCAGTGAATATGATAATTGACTATTTTTGCGCCTTGATTCATTTAGCACATATATGGAACGCTTCAAAAGAGTTGTAAAACAGGCAGTACCAAGAGCATTCAAGACAATATGGTGGATATTCAAGATCACCGCCATAGTATCATTTGTGATGCTGCTGCTCAAATATACAGGCATACTCACATGGATAGCAGCCGCAGTTAGCCCTGTTTTCCAGATATTCGGACTACCGGGCGATGCTTCTCTGGCCTATGTAAGCGGATATTTCATCAACGTGTATTCATGTATCGCGGTGGTATCCACCCTGGACCTTACGGTTCGGCAAGTAACCATTCTGGGTACAATGACACTGGCAGCCCACGCCATGGTTGTGGAATGTGCCGTACAGAAAAAGACCGGCACCAACATCACATATACCGTAATATTACGTACACTGGGATCAATTGCGCTTGGTATCATAATGAATCAGGTACTGCCCGGCAAACCTGCGTTTGATTCAACAGCAGTCAATCTGGCCGATATTCCTTTCTTCAATATACAACAGGAGTTCTGGCCCATGTTTTTGGTCTGGCTCAAAGGACTGGCCAAGCTGGCAGCATGGATGACCGTACTCATCACTCTGCTGAACGTGCTACAGCGTGCATTCTATGAGTATGGTATAATGGACTGGATTTCACGCCTGTTCAGTCCGTTGCTCACCCTGTTCGGTCTGCCTAAAGAGACATCGTTCCTATGGATCGTGGCAAACGTGGTTGGCCTGTCATACGGATCGGCTGCAATCATGGATGAGATGGAGCGCGGAAAGATATCGGACCGCAGTATTCTGGAACTCAATACACACATCGGCATATCACACAGCAACCTGGAGGACCTCATGCTCTTTGCAGCCATGGGCGGCCAATGGTACCTGATGCTTCTGTTCCGCTGGGCAATGGTTACCGTCCTCGTCTGGTCCCTCCGCCTCTACTTCCGCCTCACTTCCCATTGACCCCCACCTTAGGGAACTATAGCTCGCATAGAGCCATTTCCATCCCTAAGGTAAGCAGGAATTATGAAATATCTCGGTTTACCCCACTACCTTGGGGAGCAAAAAGGCCCTACGCAAGATACAGTTCCCTAAGGTTGAGGGGTGCAAAGAAAAGCAACGCCCCGACCGTGAGGACGGAGCGTTATTAAATAATTCGGAGCGAAGCGACCAAGTCCCCTCCGGGGATTTAGGGGGTATAGACAAGGAAAAGGCTTTAAGCCTGCTTAAAGCAAAGCGACCAAGTCCCCTCCGGGGATTTAGGGGGCATAGACAAGGCCCTGTTATACCGTTTTTTAGAACTCCGCGGAACGTGGAGTTCTAGGAAAGGGAATAACGTCCCTGATGTTTTGCATTCCGGTTACGAAGAGGATCAGGCGCTCAAAGCCCAGACCGAATCCGGCGTGCGGGCATGAACCCCAACGACGGGTATCCAGATACCACCACAGATGTGTCATATCCATCTGACGACGGTTGATCTCACCCATCAGCCTGTCGTAATCAGCCTCACGTACTGAACCGCCGATGATCTCACCAATCTGCGGGAACAGCACATCGGTACCCTGCATTGTTGATGCGGGAGCCTTGACGCCATGATAGCCTATTGAACCGCCATCGGCAGTAGCCTCATTCTGCTTCATGTAGAATGACTTGATGGCTGTAGGATAGTCAGTCATGATGACGGGCTTCTTAAAGTGCTCCTCAACAAGGAAACGCTCATGCTCAGAGGCCAAGTCATCACCCCAGTTGCAGGGGAACTCAAACTTCCTACCCTTCTTGATGGCATCCTGAAGGATATCGATACCCTCAGTGTATGTAAGACGTACAAAACTCTCCTTGAGTACGCTCTGAAGACGCTCCAGCAGGGTCTTGTCAATCATGTTGTTCAGGAACTCCAGGTCATCCTGGCAGTGGTCAAGCGCCCACTGTACGCAGTATTTGATGAAATCCTCCTCAAGGTCCATCAGCTCCTCCTGATCCAGGAAAGCAATCTCCGGCTCAATCATCCAGAACTCGGCCAGGTGGCGCGGAGTGTTGGAATTCTCGGCACGGAAGGTAGGACCAAAGGTGTAGATGGCACCCAGAGCTGTTGCACCAAGCTCACCCTCCAACTGACCGCTTACGGTAAGAGAGGTCTGCTGACCAAAGAAATCATCATCATAAATGATCTTACCCTGATCATCTTTCTTGAGGTCATAGAGGTTCTTGGTGGTTACCTGGAACATGTTTCCGGCACCCTCGCAGTCACTGGCTGTGATAAGCGGAGTGTGGAAATAGTAGAATCCATGCTCATGAAAATAGGTATGGATGGCCATTGCCATGTTATGACGTATGCGCATCACAGCACCGAAGGTATTTGTACGCAGACGCATATGGGCATGCTGGCGCATATACTCAAATGTCTGACCCTTCTTCTGCATGGGATAGTCATCACCGCACAGGCCCAGCACCTCAATATCGGTAGCCTGAACCTCAACGGCCTGACCTGAGCCGATGCTCTCAACCATGGTACCCTTTACGCTGAGGCAGGCACCGGTGGTGATCTGTTTCATCAGCTCGTCACTGAACTTCTCAAGGTCAGCCACAATCTGAACATTCTTGATTGTCGATCCGTCATTAAGGGCAATGAAACTTACGCTCTTGCTACCACGCTTGGTTCTGACCCAACCCTTGACGAGCACCTCCTGACCGAAATCGGTACGTTTAAGGAGATCGGCAATCCTGGTTCTCTTGATATCCATTGTATAAGGTTTAAATCGTAATTAATTATTCGTATGCCCCCATACGGAGCATGTTAACCTCCTTCTCAGTGAGGAAACGCCAGTCACCGCGACGCAGACGCTTCTTGGTAAGACCGGCAAACTGTACGCGGTCAAGTTTGGTTACTCGATAACCCAGAGCGTCGAACATACGACGTACCACACGGTTGCGGCCTGAGTGAATCTCAATGCCCACCTGGGTCTTGTCATCGTTAACGTAGCTCACCTCATCGGCACGTACTATATCGCCGTCCTCCTCACCTATGTTGACACCGTCCAGAAGCTTCTGCAGGTCCTCAGCACTTACGGCGCGGTCCAGACGTGCATGATAAATCTTCTTCTTGAGGAATCTGGGGTGTGTCAGGCGGCTTGCCATCTCACCGTCATTGGTAAGAAGCAGAACACCTGTTGTATTGCGGTCAAGACGGCCTACGGGATATACACGCTCCTTGCAGGCACCCTTGATGTAATCCATAACTGTCTTACGCTCCTGGGGATCATCCACAGTTGTAACGCAATCCTTTGGCTTGTTGAGAAGGATATATATCTTTCTCTCGATGTTCACCAGCTGATCGTGGAACAGTACGTTGTCACCGCGATGAACCTTGGTGCCCAGTTCGGTTACGGTCTGGCCGTTAACCTTTACTACACCTGCCTGGATGAATTCATCGGCCTCACGACGTGAGCATACACCGGCATTTGCCAGGTACTTGTTCAAACGTATCTCCTCCTCGGGATCATGGATGACATCCTGATACTCTATGCGCTTGCGGTTATCCTGACGCTTCTGCATGGGCTTGCGGAAACCGCCCTGCTGGCCGTAGCCACCCTGACGCTGGAATCCGCCCTGACGCTGGCCGTAGCCACCCTGGCGCTGATAGCCGCCCTGACGCTGGCCGTAGCCACCCTGACGCTGGTAACCCTGGCGCTGGTAGCCGCCTTCCTGCTGCTCACCGCCCTGGCCCTGTACGCGCTCCCTGTAGAAACGGGGCTGACCCTCCTCACCGTTGTTATACGGGCGGTTCTGGCCATAACGCTGCTGTCCATATCCCTGACGATTATTATTGTAACCACGGTTCTGGTAGCCACCCTGACGGTTCTGACCATAACCCTGCTCTCCGTAATTCTGATTGTACTGACGGCGTGGACGGTCCTGGCCATAGCCCTGCTCGCCATCCTGGCGCTGCGGACGCTCCACTCTTGAATACTGCGGACGATTGTTGTTGTAATCAACCCTTACAAAACGGGGTCTGCCTTCACGACGGTTAGTACTCTGGCTGTTCTCATCGGAGTTACCATTGAATCTGTTAAAGCTGTTCTCCTGTTCTTCCTGATTCCCGCTCTCGTCGTAGAATCTGTTTCCATTCTCTGTTTCCATCATAATTTTCCTTTTTTAAACAGGATGCCTCACGGCTTCCTTCTGATTTAGATTTTTAATGACTATTAATATCACACGCCGAAATAATTGCCAGGCGCAATGGCTTTAAGTTCTTGTTTTATATTATCGTTAACATTAAGACTATCAATAAATTTGCTTATAGACTGCCTGGTCACCTGACTATTGGTGCGGGTCAATGCCTTGAGTGCCTCATAAGGATGCGGATAACCCTCACGGCGCAGGATGGTCTGTATAGCCTCTGCCACCACGCTCCAGCATCCGTCCAGATCAGCGGCAATCTTCTGCTCATTTATGAGCAACTTGCCCAGACCCTTGAGTGAACTGGCTATTGCTATCATCTGATGTCCGAACGGAACACCGATGTTACGTATTACGGTAGAATCAGTCAGGTCACGCTGCAGACGTGATACCGGCAATTTGCGTGCCAGATGCTCAAGGATGGCGTTTGCCATACCCAGGTTACCCTCAGCGTTCTCAAAGTCTATAGGATTGACCTTGTGAGGCATAGCGCTTGAGCCCACCTCACCGGCCTTGATCTGCTGCTTGAAGTACTCCATTGATATGTACTGCCAGAAGTCGCGGTTCATATCAATCTGGATGGTGTTCATGCGCTTCATGGCATCGAACAGGGCTGCCAGATTATCGTAGTTTGAAATCTGGGTGGTATATTCCTCACGCTTAAGGCCCAGCTTCTCACTAAGGAACTTGGCGCCGAATGCTTTCCAGTCAATATCGGGATAAGCTACGTGATGAGCGTTGAAGTTACCTGTGGCACCGCCGAACTTGGCAGACATAGGCACTGCCTTGAGCTGCTTAAGCTGCTCGCGCAGACGGTAGGCAAAGACCTCGATCTCCTTACCCAAGCGTGTGGGTGACGCAGGCTGCCCATGTGTACGTGCCAGCATGGGAACATCCTTCCAGCGCTCAGCATACTCCTCAAGTTTGTCAATGAGTGACTGTATTGCAGGATAATATACGTTCTCCAGAGCCTCCCTGATTGAAAGAGGGACAGAAGTGTTGTTTATATCCTGTGATGTGAGCCCAAAATGTATGAACTCCTTGTAGGGAACAAGTTCCGGAACAAGGTCAAATTTCTCCTTTATGAAATACTCAACCGCTTTTACATCGTGGTTGGTAACTTTCTCAATATCCTTTATGTGAGCGGCATCCTCTTCACTGAAGTTCTGCCATATCTGGCGCAGTCCGTCAAGTGAGGCGCGTGATACACCTGCCAGCTGGGGAAGCTGGAATTCACAGAGTGCCGTAAAATACTCAATCTCTACCCTTACCCTGTAACGGATAAGTGCAAACTCTGAAAAATAAGATGCAAGTTCTTGTGTCTTGCCACGGTACCGCCCGTCTATGGGGGATACAGCTGTCAATTCGTCTAATTTCACTTTTAATAATCCCAAAAAACTATTTCAGACTAATTCTCAAAAAAACTCTACACTACAGACTAAAAATATCAAGTTTTCGCGCTTTCGTGTGGATCTGCTTCGCAGCAACGCTGCAAAATTAGTAAGAAAATCATAAATTTGCATCTCATGAAATATTAAAATATGTCATAGAAACAGCAAATTGCATGGATAAGATTGAAAGAACAAAAGAGCGTTTTGAAAGCCGGTTCGGTATGATTATGGCTATGGCAGGTTCTGCCGTAGGACTCGGCAACCTGTGGCGTTTTCCCTTCCTGGCCGCTCAGAACGGAGGCGGAGCATTTATATTTGTCTATCTCCTGCTTCTTCTTACCATCTGCCTGCCTGTGCTTATGACAGAGATTACCCTGGGCCGCAAATGCCGCTCAAACGTAACCCGCGTCTATGACAACCTGGGTGCTCCGCGCTGGCGCTGGGCCGGATTCATAACACTGCTTACCCCCATTGTAATAATGGCTTTTTATACCGTTGTAGGCGGATGGTCGGTAAAATATCTGGCGCAGGCCTGTACATTCAGATTCACTGATCCCGGAGCCGATTATTCCGGAACGTTCGGCGGTTTCATAAGTTCTACCTGGGAGCCGTTGATTTATACTGTAATCTTCCTTATTGTCACAGCCTTAGCCAATTTTGGAGGCGTAAAGAACGGTATTGAACGATTCTCAAAGCCCATGATGACGATACTATCCATAACAATCATCCTTGTTGCCATCCGCTCCCTGACCCTGCCTGGCGCATCAGAAGGAACAAAGTATCTGCTCATACCGGATTTTGGCAAGATAGACGGTAAAGTGCTCATCACGGCACTTGGACAAGCCTTCATGTCACTTAGCATAGGCATAGGAATACTGCTCACCTACGGATCATACGTCAAGACCAAGGAGGATATCGCCATGACCACCATCTCTACCGGTCTCATTGACACCCTCTTTGCAATCATCGCCGGTTTGGCAATAATACCCGCAGTCTATGCCATTGCCTATATGAACGGCACTGAACCTGCCGTAAATGCAGGGCCGGGCCTTGTATTCATCACCCTGCCGGGAGTATTCGCCTCAATGCCGGGAGGCAGCATCATAGCCATATTGTTCTTCCTCTCGCTGCTACTGGCCGCCGTAACATCGGCCATCTCAATGCTTGAGGTCATTGTGGCATACTTCATTGAGGAGTGGCATCTGTCACGCAACAAGGCTGTCTCTGCAAGTATGGTCCTGATCATAGTGTTGGGGTGTATCTGCTCCCTGTCACAGGGTATGCTGTCAGGCATAACACTGGCCGGCATGAACATCTTTGATTTCTTTGATGTAGTATCATCCGATGTGCTCATAACCGTAGGCAGTCTGATTATGGTACTGTTTGCAGGTTGGCGCATCAAAAAAGCAGATTTCCTTGACGAACTGACCGGCCACGGCACATCCCGCACCCCCGCCTGGCTTTTCCGCTACGTTTATTTCATGGTACGCTGGGTAGCACCGATTATCATCATTGTAATCATGCTCAGCAACATTCTGCTCTAAAACATTATTTGTTAAATTATTTTAAAATTGTTGCGTTTTAAAAAATGCACTTTATATTTGCAGTGTCTTAGTGATGTGGTACACTAAGAAATGAATAAACTAAAAAACACATTAGACTCCGTAATATTATTTCTCCTTGTTTGTTGAAGCGTCCCATACCCACCCTCAAAAAGGGTTTGTATGGGACACTTTGATTTAGAGACTGTTTAATCAGTCCTGTGTAGCAGCCTCCAGTTTCTTGCGGAGAATGAACATTATCAGGCCGGCTATTACGCAGAGAGTTATAAGGATAGCCCAGTTGGCCATAAGCGGAATCTTGTTCCACAGGGCTGACGGAATACGGCACAGATAACTGCCTATGGCAGTCGATGCAAACCAACCGCCCATCATCAGGCCCTTGTACTTGGGAGGCGCCACCTTGCTCACAAAACTTATACCCATGGGACTGAGCAACAGTTCGGCAACAGTGAGTGTGAAATAGGTACCTATCAGCCAGTTGGGATCAAGTATATTCTGTGTACGGTTGCCAAGATCCATAGGTGATATTAGATTTGTTGACGCAACCGTGATAACAGCAAAACCTACACCGCCCAGAAGCATGCCCAATCCAATCTTTACAGGGGCCGATGGCTCTTTACCCTTCTTGCCCAGAGCCCCGAACACAGCTATTGAAACAGGTGTGAGAGCCACCACAAAGAACGGATTGAACTGCTGATAATCAGACGTTACTGAGTTATATGAGGCAGGCATCCGCAGATAGAACGCCAAAGCACCGGCCCAAAGCGCCAATGTAGCTGCTATCGCAATGACACGTGACTTTCTGTTGTCACTCTGGAATATTGCAAACAGGGTAAATACCGATACTGCTATGAATGACAGGGACCATACATTGAACCAGATACGGTTAATGCCGGTAATACCGTCCAGCTGCGTGTATTTGTCAGCAAAGAACGTCAGGGCAGCTCCATTCTGGTCAAATGCCATCCAGAAGAATATTACCACCGCGAATACCAGCAACAGAGCCATGATGCGCTCCCTTGTCTGCTTGGGTGTGAGTTCCTTAATCTCAACATCCTGTTCTACCGCCTGTTTCACATTGACATCAGCATGCTTGAACCAAGGACGGCAAACCAGATAAATTACATATGAAAGCAGATGCGCAGCACATGCCGCATAGAAGCAGAGACGGTAACCATCCGACATAGTCTGCAGATATGCATCTGACTGAGCCCCGAACACGGCCACAGCATTGTCAAGCGGAACAAAATGGAAACCCGCATTCTCAATGAACGGTATGTACAAAGCCTTGGCCATAGCGGGAGCAAAGAACGCACCTATGTTGATAGCCATATAGAACAGATAGAAGCCGTCATCGCGCTTGCCTGAGAGTTTAGGGTCATCATAAAGATTGCCCACAAGAACCTGCAGATTACCCTTGAAGAGACCCGTTCCTATGGCTATGAGTGCAAGACTCACATACATGGCCCATTTATCGGCCTGGAGGTTAATCATAGGTATTGCAAGCACCAGATAGCCCAGAATCATTACGATTGAGCCTATTGAAACGCATTTGCCGTAACCTATCTTGTCAGCTATCACACCTCCTAAAAGAGGCATGAAATATACTCCCGCCAGGAATATGGCATACACCTGTCCTGAAATATTCTCATCCCAGCCGAATTTGGCCTTGAGGTAAAGAGTAAAAATGGCCAGCATCGTGTAGTAGCCGAACCTTTCTCCTGCATTAGCCAATGCCAATGCAAACAATCCTTTAGGTTGTCCCTTGAACATATTCTGATTTTCTTGTTGGTTTTCGGACCGCTAATTTAGTATATTGTCCCGTAATCATAAAGCCAATCGCCTGATTTGTATAATATCAGTTAAAGCACTACATTTGCCGATATAACAAATTCCAATAAGATGAAATTAAACAACGTTTTAAAGGCAGTTGCCCTGTGCGGTCTTGTCATTGCATTTGTTTCAGGTTGCGGAAACAGTTCAAAATCAGGCGAATACGGTTATAAGGATCTCTATCCGAATGCCGATGGAATTACTTTTGATGATTTTAAGATTGTTGAACTTTCCAAGGATGTTACACTGGGTTCCATCTATAGAATCACTGTAGAGGATTCCCTTATCTTTATCTATTCCAATGATCGCCTGTACTCCTTCAATCTGGACGGCTCCTATAATTCCGTATATGGAATGCCGGGCCGCGCAGGTAACGAGTATATCAATTTATCAGCCTTCTATGTCGATAAGAAGGCAAAGCAGGTTTGTATTATAGACGCCTCACTGGGCAAACTTCTTTATTATGATTATGACGGCAATTTTATCAGAAAACAGGAACTGGAATCATTGAATTCAAGGCTGAACGTCATGTGTGATATACGCCTTCTCCCTGACGGCAGACTGTTTGCCCATAACAGGATCTTCAATGACAACCATCTGCTGTATGCCATAATAGACCTTGACAACGGAACCATAACTGACTTTAAATCCGTACCATTCTCAACCGCCAATACCGCAGAAAACTGCGGTGAGCACATGTGCAATGTGTTTGACGGGCGCCTGTACTATCTCCTTCCTTTTGATCCCAACATCTATGTCCTGGACGGCGACAAGGGAACCGTATGCAGAGAGATTCCCGGAGTGGAAAACGTTCCCACAGAAAAGGAACTTGAAAACATAACTGACTATAGCTTCTTCACAGGGTACAACATGTACAATGAAGGGAGTTTTGCAGGATTCAGCGGAGTGTATGAGACTGATTCACTTATCTTCCTGAACATTATGGAAATGTGGAACTACTACATCATTGACAAGAACTCCGGCAAACAGAAAAGATATCAGTATTCAGTTGAAGATGACGTCAAGACATTACCCATCAAGAACATAAAAGCCGCATATAAGGATTGGCTCATCGGCGTCAGAGACCCGATGGATCTCATTCAGATGTGTGAAGACATGCCTGAGAACCCATCAGACCCCTATCTCAAGAAGCTACGTGATACAGCCGATAAAACCACAATAGACTCCAATCCAATCCTCCTGTTCTACAAAATCAAATCAATCTGAAAAAACAATTCAGTAAAATACGATATTTTACAGAAAACAGACTTGTCAGAATACGATATTTTACAAATAATAGAATTGTTAGATAACGCCAAATGTTAGTCCTTTTGTTAGTCTTTTACTAAAAAAACGCAGGTACAAACGTATTGGGGCGAAGTGAGTATGCGAACGAGAGCGGTCCCGGAGGGCCGCCAAGCGACTAAAAGGAGCGCGTTTGCGTTAGCAAACTAAAAGGACCGTGGGGAGCTCTGCTCCCCGGCGGTTCGAATCCGTCAGCGCCCACAAAAAAAAGGAGAGTCTCAGTGAGACTCTCCTCGTGGGCGTTGACGGA